>CAYWIC010000037.1:0-35609 GCA_964458115.1 uncultured Anaerolineales bacterium
AAGATTTGTCTATTCAGGTTTACTTTCGCTTTCAACCTTCTCTTTTCGCTGTAAATGTACGGTAGAAAATCCCTGAATATGTTACCTTGCTGAAAGAGTTGCCGCGTAAAGGAGGAATGATTGATACCGTCAATTCGAAATATTTGGCATTGTACTATCAAACGATTCATGAGCTCCCAATGGCAGATGGATATATCGCGCGCACCCCTACAAGTGCCTGGGAAGAGGTGGAAAAAAAATACTATGCCATTAATAGCCGAAACTATTTAGACTTGTTAGAAAGTTACCAAATTAATTATCTTATTTCAACAGCGGTAATCGAGAATCCTTACGGGGTTACGATGACGACGATTTATGACACTCCAGATTTAAAATTGTATGCTATCGAAAAGAATGAACTTGTTTCTGCAGAAATAAACTCGAGGTGAGTTTGTTGAAGTGAATGAAAATTGGTGGATTCAACTATGACAACTAAAAATGTTGGAGACTCTGAATACAGGCCTTTCTTCTCAATTGGAGTGATGACCTATAACAGATGGGAGATGTTGAAGGAAACAATCAACTCCATCCTTTGGCAGACATTTACTGATTTTGAAGTCATTGTAGGGAATGATTATACAAAGGAAACACTATCATCAAAATCAGTAGGAATAGAGGATCCACGTGTAAGGTTCGTCAACCACCATCATAATCTTGGTGAAATGCAGAATATGAATTCACTTATGCAGATGAGCAACGGTAAGTACTTCACGTGGCTAGCCGATGATGATATGTACATGCCAACATTTCTCGAGTCTGTTCATGCATCTTTGGTCGAGTTCGATTTCCCACACTCTGTTTTCACTTCTTATGTATCTGGTGCCACTTTTCCAGATCAAATTGAAAACCCCGTTTTGGTGGGAAATCTTATGATAGGGCGACAGTTCCTTCAACAGTACTTAAATCGAAAAGTGTTGTTACAAGGATACTCAGGAGTCTTCGATATAGATTATATTAGAGGGATTGGCGGCATTATTCGCCTTGGAAAGGGATTTGGACCTTATTCTGATAACTTACTTGCGATAAAAAGTGGTTTGCTAGAGAAGTTGGTTTATATTGATGCTCCCTTGTTCTTCTTTCGTACCCATGAGCAATCTATTTCCTGGGTTAGCACGGATTTAGATTCGTATGTAAGCGCTCAAGATGACTTCCTCCATAGTAGCACCAAAATATTCAGGAATAATTTATTATTAAACGACTTTCACTCAAATTTATTTTTGTTATTGACCTGGTGTATAGGAGATGTTGCAGTTGTTATTGGCCGGTCTGGGTACTTAATTACAAGAAAGCAGGTTCTTGAATATATAGTATTGATAAAGAAGCATGTTAACTTATTGAAGGGATCCGATTATTATTGGAAAGCCATTGATTATATAGTCAAAATGTTTGCTAAGTTGGTATGGCCCATCAGTAGACAGGCCTTGCTACGCTTAATGCCAAACTGGATCAAGCACCTGGCAAAAAGTGTGCGAAACAAATGGCACAGCACAGTCCAGGGAAATACTGGGTCAGATGCTTTTACAGGTGATTGATTTTTTCTATTTCCTCGCAATTACAAAGACTTATCGTCATCAAATATGATTTTCTATTGGGAGAACTTTTTAAGTGTCTACTAGCATTTTGATAGTGGGGATCGGCAGAAATATCGAGAATAGTATTCCCTTTCTGAAGACAACCTTTGAAGGAATTTCATCAGCTGTTGATAGCTCTGCTTTTGTGGTATATGAAAACATCTCTACAGATTGCTCTCCAGAGCTACTTCGAGTGTGGAGCCTTCAGGATTCTCGAGTCCAAGCAATTTGTGAGATGATCCCTCTTGAAGAACAGTTAAATCAAGGGAAAGCCCGCACATGGGATAACAAACCTTGTAGGCTGGAGTTGATTGTTACAGCGCGCAATAAATTGTTGGACATTATCCGGGGATCTGAATACGAAATCTTCGATCTTGTTTTGATGGTAGATTTGGATATTCCACAGCCCTTGCCACTAAGGGAAACCCTTGATGCAATCTGCGCATTCCCTTCCGATGCTGCAGCGGTTTTTTCTTTTGGTGTCAATAACGTTGGCAAGATGTATGATTTTCATGCCTATCGGGATGATGTGTTCCCATTTGGACCAGAAATCATTGGTGAGGACTTCTATAGTATTGCGAAACAAAGACGTTTTTTTCGTTATACGAATAGGCTAAAGCAGTATGAATTTTATGTCGTTCAAAGTGCTTTCAATGGCGCGGCATTATATCGAAGATCATTGTTACAAGACTGTTCGTATTCGGCTCATCCGACTCAAGATTTGGACGAGTACTACCGGTTTCAAGCGAGAAAACTTGGTAAACATCCTTCCGATATTCATTCGAATAAAGAAGAACGTGATGCCAATCAAGGGTTATATCTTTTTGGGGAAGATGGGTTTTTCTACCGCAATAACTCCGGTTACGACTTCCCAGTGGTGATTGGGCACTCTACCTTACATGCTACTCTGGCAAAAAAGGGTAAACTGTATCTGCGGCCTTCCTGGTTTCATTACTCTAGTCATGTTGGTTACAATTTTCTGGACGAGATAGCATTACAGAAAGCACGGCAATTCATGGCTTGGATGAAAAGATTCATCGGGAGAAAATAAAAAAATAAACCATGTCCAGTAGATACACATTATCTTACTTTATAAATCGATTTGCACATTGGTGGAAATGTCGTAACGAAAAGCGAATCATCAATAAATTCTCTAATGGAAGTTACCCTCTAAAAAATGTGAATACTTGTCTTTGCGGGGGAGATGATTTTGTCCACGTTGCCAGTAAAGACCGATATTCCATCCCTGTTGGGATTCAGCTTTGTCGAGCTTGCGGGTTGGGAATCCAAAGTCCACGACCTATCGATCACGCTCTCCAGAAATTTTACGAGTCTGACTATAGAAAGCTCTTAATGGGAACTAGTAAGATCGACCATGATTATTTTCTGCGCGGCTATCGAAGAGGTCGAGGTATTTTGGAGTTCTTAGAAGAGGGAGATGTATATATTAGAAATGGACAAGTCGTGGAAATTGGATGTGGTCCTGGAGGTATTTTGAAGACCTTTCAGGAAGAGGGCAATAAGGTGTGGGGATGTGAGCTAGATAAAAAAAACTGTGTCAAGTATGGCAACTCCCAGGGGCTAAAAATATTGTATGGCGATATAGAGACGCTTGCTAATGCTGGGATTAAGGCGGATCTGGTTATTCTAAGTCATTTATTGGAACATATTCCATCGCCAATTCAATTTATTAAGAGTCTTCACAAGATTCTCAAGGAAACTGGATTTGTTTACATTGAGGTTCCTGGTGTCAGAAATCCAAGAACAGATTTTTTCGCAGGTGTGCAGGTAGCCCATTTGTATTATTTTGATTTGATCACTTTGCAATATGTCATGGGCAAAGCGGGATTTCGCTTGGTGACCGGAAATGAAAGAATAAGTTCGATTTTTCGTGCAAGTGAATCAGCAAATAATATTCCGATTGAAAAAAATTTTGAGAGAAATGCCGGAATACTCTTATAAACAATTTTCTTGATGCCAATGGAGCAAAAAACCCTCGTCTTCAGCCGCGACCGCGCCATGCAATTGGATGCCGTATTACGTTCCTTTTTCTTGCACTGCCAGGACAGCGAATTTACACGAATTCAGGTTCTCTATTGCGCATCAACAGATTTGCACGCACAACAATATGAAATTCTGAAAGAGGACTACCCTCAAGTATATTTTGTCCAGCAGCGAGATTTTCGTAATGACGTTTTGCGCATCCTCGATCCCTATCCTGCGGGGGGTTCCTCCCAGCAGATTTTCAAGCTGCTCAATCAGCTCATATCATTCGTATTACGGTTGGAGCGGTTGCCTGTACGGTTACTGCGTAGCATCTTGTTCCGATTGAGAGTCAAAGCTCTTGGAAGATTGATCCCACTGCAACCTGTGGAGAGTCACATTCTTTTTTTAGTGGATGACAACCTATTTGTGAGAGATTTTTCGCTGGGCGATTTTCTCGCTGTGCTAAAAGATCATCCCGATGCTTTGGGGTTATCTCTGCGCCTGGGTCGCAATACTACATATTGTTACACAATGAACCAGTCTCAATCGTTACCACAATTCGAAATTGTTCAGCATGGGATTCTAAAATTCGATTGGACCACTTCTGAGTTGGATTTTGCCTATCCACTAGAAGTATCAAGTTCGGTATACCGCTCCGAGGGCCTATTCTCTCTGATTGCGATTCAGCCATTTAACAACCCCAATGAATTAGAATATCAACTAGCAATCTCGGCAAATTATTTTAAGAGTAAAAACCCATTTCTTCTTTGCCCTGAGAGCTCATATACTTTTTGCAATCCCTTGAATCTTGTTCAGAGTTTTGCATCAAATAGATCAAGTAGTAATACTGAATACTCAAGCGAGCATCTTGCGACTTTGTTTGAGCAGGGGTATCGCATTGATGTGAAGGCCTATGATGGGTTCACCCCTGTGAGCTGTCACCAGGAAGTGCCCTTGGAGTTTTATAAACTTGATAAGGATCTGAGTTAATGGCCCCTTTGGTGAGTGTCATGGTCGTGATCAAGGGGGAAGGTCGACATTTCCAGGAAACGCTGGATAGCCTGCTTGGTCAGACATTAACTGATTTCGAACTCATCATAGTTAACGGGGGAGTAGATAACGCAACTCAACGAATGATAGCAACCTATTCATCAGCAGATAAACGGATCAAGGTGTTTGACCAACAAGAACCAGGGCTTGCGGCTGCTCGAAACCAGGCAATGGCCCTGGCTGGTGGAAAATATTGCGCTGTAGCTGATGCCGACGATCTTTCTTTGTCGACGCGGCTGGAGAAGCAGGTGAACTTCCTAGACGCTCATCCAAAGATCGCCCTATGTGGGTCATGGATCATGACTATTGGCGACCAGCATGGGCAAGTCCGAAAGCTCCCCGTGGATGATGCCACGATTCGCTCTCAAATGATCTTTTTATGCCCTTACGCGCACTCAACGGTTATGTGGCGACGGGAAGAAATCAACCGCACCGGACAAAAATATTTACTTGAGTCCTCAGAGGACTTTGATCTTTGGGCCAGACTTTTGCCTCATATCCGTTTTGCGAATTTACCTGAGATCTTAGTCCATTATCGCATCCATGCGGGGCAGCGGAGCAATTACGTAGAGGAAAGTGATCAAAATTGGAAATTCCAGATAGCAATTCGATCATCACTTATTGAGCACATCGGCTTTCTCCCAACGACTAATGAGGCTATTTTGCACCAAAAAATTTCCGCTGGGCATGAAATTGAAGTGAGCATGAATGAAGCAGAATCCTGGCTGCTGAAACTTCGTGATGCCAATATGTACAGCCAATTTTTGCCGACAGATACGTTTAATCGTGTCTTAGCAGACCGTTGGTGGGACTTCAGTCAAAAAGCCAATCCAATACTTATGCAGTCTTGGCGCTTTGTGAATTCTCCTTTGAATTATGGAATGTATCCGGGTTTGACGGGGAAAATTCGTATGCTGTTAAGGTTTGGGAAATTAAATCTAGTAAGTTTGAGAAGAAGAATATTCGTATGACACTTTATCCTGTTGTAATATTGGTCGGGGGCTTGGCAACACGCATACGCCCGATTACTGAGCAAATCCCAAAGGCTCTGATCGAGGTGGGAGGGGAGCCGTTTATTTCGCATCAATTACGTTTATTACGCTCACGCGGTGTCGAAAATGTCATAATTTCGGCCTGGTACTTAGGCGATATGATTCGTGATTTTGTTGGGGATGGGAGTCGTCTTGGTATGAATGTCCAGTATGTCTTTGATGGGGATAAGCCTTTGGGCACTGCTGGCGCAGTTCGAAAGGCGCTTTATCTTCTTAATAGCCCGTTTTTTGTTCTAAATGGGGATACATACTTTCCGTGTGATTTTGCTGCAATTCAATCATTTTTTGTTGAGCAAACGCGAGCCGGCTTGATGACAGTAAATCGAAATCAATTACCATGGCATAACTGCAATGTCGAGCTTTTGGCAGGAGAGATCATCCGGTATGATAAACAGAGCCGAGATTCGAAAATGGAGCACGTTGATGCTGGTTTAGGTCTGTTTGATCCCCAGGTATTTGCTCACCTCGAAGAGGACCAGCCGGTAGATATGGGCACAGTTATGAAGAAATTATTGGGCGATGGAAATTTATTAGCCTTCGAAGAGAAGCAGCGTTTTTATGAAATTGGCTCATTCGAGGGCCTGAAGGAGCTTGATCGCATCTTGACCAAAGAGCCAGGCAGATTTCTCTGAGATGTTAATTGTCCGCTCGCCCGTTCGCATCTCGCTGGCTGGTGGTGGAACAGACCTGCCTGCTTACTACGAACGCTATAGGGGCGTAGTTCTAAACACGACCATTGATAAATATTTCTATGCTGTTCTCAATGTTTTAGAGAGCGACACGGTGCAGGTAACATCTTCCGATTATCGAACATTTTACAGGCAACAAGCCTCGAGTCCCATGATTTGGGATGCCAATTTGAGACTACCTCAAACGATTTTAGAGCATTTTGGTATTCGGCATGGTTTGTCGTTGTTCCTGGCTTCGGAGATTCCACCAGGAACGGGATTGGGTTCTTCTAGTACAGTTACTGTGGCAATAATAAAAGCTGCCAGCACAGCGTTGGGCAAAACTTTGACGAATCAAGAATTAGCAGAGCTGGCCTGTCATATTGAGATCGAACGGTTGGGTGCTCCAATTGGAAAGCAAGATCAATATGCAGCCGCATTCGGGGGTTTGAATGTGATCGAGTTCTCTAGAGATGAGACAGTTGTCGAGAGAGTGCAATTGGATCCAGAAATTTTTCAAGCCTTGGATAACAACCTCCTGCTCTTCTTTACCGGTTCATCTCGCAACGCATCGGTTATTCTCGCTAGGCAGACCAAAAGCAGCAAACGGCAAGAGTCCAAAGTGATCGATTCTTTGCACAAGGTTAAAGAGATGACCTTCGATGTATTGGCAGCTCTCAAGCAAGGGGATCTACATCTGTTTGCGGAATTGTTGCATGAAAACTGGGTTCAGAAAAAACGTTTTGCCTCAGGCATCTCCAACCCCCAAATCGATGATGCATATTCAGTCGCTAGGCAAAAAGGCGCACTTGGCGGTAAGATCACAGGCGCAGGCGGAGGTGGTTTTTTGATGCTCTATGTAGAACCATCCCAACAAAAAGCTGTGACCGCTGTCCTGGATGAAAGAGGATTCAAGAGAATGGACTTTCGATTTGAGTCTATGGGGGCGAGAGTATTGATGAATTCTGGACTCAGCATTTCAAACCAATCCTTGAAAACTGTAGCAGAATGGGGAAATCTGAATCCTTAAAATAACACTTCAATGGTAGAGAGTCGTCGGTCAACTCGGTTCCAAAAAAATGTGATGGTGGTTATTTTGGCTACCAGCGATTTTCTTATGGTAGGGCTGGCGCAGGGTTTGGGTCAGTCAATTCTTTCAAAGTGGGAGATTTCTTTCTTCAGTATCCCTGCCACCTTGATATCGGCCTTGGTTTTCGTAGGGATATTCGCTCTGATTGGGCTATATGAACCGGATCACCTGTTGGGTGGTACAGCCGAGTATGGCTTGGTATTCCAGGGCTGCACATATGGTTTGGTATCCTTGGTAGTGATGAGCTATTTGCACTCGGAACTGTTGATGTTGCGGGATTGGTTACTTCTCAGTTGGGTATTGACTATTTTTCTGGTTGGGGCAGCCCGGTTTATTATTCGTAGGATGTTCTTTTCTTGGCGCCGCTCTAGGGGATGGCTTATCCCGAAGACGATCGTGGTTGGGGTTAGCGAGCATTCGATCATGGTTACCCGGCAATTAATGGAGCAATCTGCTGGCATTGAAATCGTTGGATTCTTGGATGAATTCTTACCAATTGGTTCAATGGTTATGGCGGATTTGCGGGTTTTGGGAACCCCTGATCAAATTCTCGAGATTGCTATAAACCATCGCGTTGAACAGGTGATTTTATTCTCCAATGCGGTTGCCTGGGAAACGTTCCGAGATACCATGTCTCAATCTGGATATAAGATTGGATATCGTTTATACCTTTCTCCTGGTTTCTACGAAATCATGACTAGTAGTTTCGAAGTGACCCATAAGGCATTGGTGCCGCTCTTGAAAGTTAAACCAGCCCGTATTAAGGGAGTTGATTGGTTGTTAAAAACTGCCCTGGATTATTCTTTGGGAATATTCTTTTATTTTCTGTTCATACCAGTGAATGTACTGATTGCCTTGGCGATACTTTTTACTAATGGCAAGCCAATCTATACGCGTCAGCAAGTTCTTGGGATCAATGGTGAGATCTTTTGGTCCAGGAAATTTCGCACCAATTATCAGGGAGGTGTGCGTCGGCGTCTAGATAATCCGGAATTGAATAACAAAATCCAAACAGGGAGATCAGATTTTCGGATTGGCAGCTTTCTTTATCAGACAGGTTTGGACAAACTTCCCCAGTTGTGGACGGTGCTACAAGGCAAGTTGAGCCTCGTAGGTCCCAGAATGAATGCCCCAGGAGATACATATTTTGAGAGTGAGGAATATCACCCCAGCCTGCTGACCGTAAAGCCCGGCTGGACGGGTCCGTGGGCAGTATGGGGGGCACATTCTCTTGCCGAGGAGAAGCGCCTAAATTTGATTTACATACGAAACTGGACCATCTGGTCTGATCTGCAAATTTTGTTCCAAACATTTCGGTTGAGCATCATTCGTCATAATTCGCATAAATGACGGATAATAGCAATTTCGATTATTCCAATAATGATCAAATCCAAGGATACACACTTCATGCCTACTCAAGATTTTGTCAACTCCTACTTGGAGCAGCTTAAATCAACCCTTTCAGATATTTCTCAGGATGAAATTTGGTCTGTGATCGAAGTACTTATGGATGCCTGGCGCAATCGTAGGCAAGTATTTTTGATGGGTAACGGCGGAAGTGCAGCTACAGCTTCTCATATGGCGAATGACCTTAATAAATTCACCATCGTGGAAGGAAAACCGCGCTTCAAAGCAATTGCTTTGAGTGACAATGTCCCCTTGATGACGGCATGGGCAAACGATACTACGTATGAAAATTTATTTGCAGAGCAATTGGTAAATTTCTTACATGCGGGCGATATCGTGATCGGCATCTCTTGTAGTGGCAATTCAGAGAACGTGCTTCGAGCGATCAAAATTGCTAAGGAATTCGGGGCTATGACAGTCGCATTTACCGGGGATACTGGGGGCAAGTTGAAAGATATGGTCGACCATTGCATTTTCATTCCCAGCCCTCACATTGGCCACCAGGAAGACGGCCACATGATCCTCGACCACGTCATTGCCAGTGCCCTAAAGGAAATGATTGAAGCAGAATCTTAATTTAAAGAATGGTTCTTTACATCCATACTAGATTACCAGTGCAAAACCTAAAACCTGCCATTTTCATCGATCGTGACGGTGTAATTAATGAAAATCGCGCCGACTATGTTAAAACATGGCAGGAGTTTGAATTTTTACCTGATGTGTTTGAGCCATTTACGCGTTTGGCAAAAAGCGAATTCCTGATCATCATCATAAGCAACCAATCCCCAATTGGACGCGGCCTTGTGGAACAAGCAGTGATCGACGACATTTTTGTCAGGATGAAAGCAGAAATCCATTCAAAGGGTGGACGCATCGATGCAATCTTTTATTGTCCACACGCGCCTGAAGAAAAATGCAATTGTCGCAAACCCAAACCGGGGTTATTTCTTCGAGCTGCCGAAAAATTGGGAATTGATCTGTCCCGCTCATTTTTTATTGGAGATGCAATAAGCGATATGGAGGCCGCCCTTAACGTGGGATGCCAACCAGTATTTGTGTTAACTGGACGCGGTTCAGAGCAGTTGGCTGTGGTAATTCAGCGTGGTTATGAAAATAAGGTTCACGTTGTTGAAAACCTTGCTAGTGCAGTTAATGAGATTGTACGAGACGAAGACTCAATTCATGACTAATGCCTTTCCCGTACGAAAAATGAAAAAAAACGGTGTCATGGAGGGAATCTAGAATTTGGCTAAGCGGCGCATTCTCTTCGTGGCCATGCCAGACAGTGTGCATACCGCCCGCTGGATTTCCCAAATTGCGGATCAGGGTTGGGATATCTATCTCTTCCCCGCCTATATCAAGCACATCCACAAAGGAATCGTGGACATATCCGTCTTTGGTTCGAAACCTGTGATCCGCAAACGACTTCGGACGCGGTTTCGATTCATTTGGTGGACCATCCCGTTCTTCCTGCTGGATTGGATCTTCACTAAACGCCAGGGGGTGAAGTCGACCAAATTTTCATCGATTGCCTTGAGCCTTGCTGTTCGGAGAATAAAACCAGAGCTGGTCCACTCGCTGGAGATCCAACATGCTGGGTACTTGACATTGAGGGCGAAGCAACAGCAACATGATTTCCCCAAATGGATCGTCACCAATTGGGGCAGTGACCTGTTCTTATACGGTAGGTTAGCCAAGCACAAAAAGAATATCCGAGCGGTACTCGAAAATTGTGATTTCTATTCCTGTGAGTGCCAGCGTGATATTAAACTTGCTCGAGATCTTGGTTTTCAGGGCGAAGTTTTGCCCGTGCTTCCAAATACAGGGGGTTTGAGACTGGAAAAGATCGATCTACTGAAAAGCGACGAACCTCCTTCTGAAAGGAGGTTGATCATGTTAAAGGGCTATCAGCATTTTGCGGGTAGAGCATTGGTGGGATTGCAGGCTTTGAGGCATTGCCTGGATTTGTTGCCTGGCTACAAGGTCGGTATATTTTCTGCCGGGGAGCACGTAGAAATCGCTGCAGAGTTGTTTGGGCAAGACACTGGGATTCCCGTCGAGATCATCCCATATTTGCAGCACGACGAGATGTTACGGCTTTTTGGTCAGGCAAGAGTATATATTGGGGTGAGCATCTCTGATGCCATTAGCACATCATTGCTGGAAGCGATGACCATGGGCGCTTTCCCAATCCAATCAAATACGGCATGTGTGGAGGAGTGGGTTGAAGACGGGATGTCTGCATTGGCCGTCCCTCCCGAAGATCCTCACGAAATCTCCAATGCCATTCGGCGTGCATTAACCGATGATGATTTGGTGAATAGTGCTGCAGAATTGAATGCTGCTACCATCGAGCAGCGTCTCGAATATACCCATCTTAAATCTCGCGTGATCAATATATACGAAAACCTATTTGTCGCGGATCGTAAATTTGAAACTAGATAACCAACTCGAATATATGTGTCCAGAGCATGGAGATTTCTTGTCGCTCAGTGCTGATAAAAGCCTATATTTGGGTGAACAGGGCTGCAATTACCATTTGGTTGGGGAGATCCCCAGATTTATTCCTGCTGGTAACTATGCTTCGTCATTTGGTTTACAATGGAATAAGTTTCGCCAGACTCAATTGGATTCCTATACATGTTTATCGATTTCCAGAGAGCGGTTGTCACGAATTGCTGGGGGTTCTTTAGATTTGTTCCGAGATAAATATGTTCTTGAAGCTGGATGCGGTGCAGGTCGCTTCACAGAAATCCTTTTGGATGCTGGAGCAAAGGTTCTAGCCGTTGATATTTCTAGTGCGGTAGAGGCCAATTACCAAAACTTCTCAGAGCATCCAAATCATTCAGTTTGCCAGGCTGATCTCCTAAAGGTTCCAATCGCACAAGGATCATGCGATATCGTTCTTTGTATAGGTGTTATTCAGCATACGCCCGACCCAGAAGAAACCATCAGTAAATTGTGCTCTTATGTAAAGCCTGGGGGAATGATCCTTTTGGATCACTATTCCAAGGAATACCCATCAACGCTGTCACGCCGCATCTTAAGATCCTGGCTGAAATCAAGCTCGGCTGAGAATTCTTTTCAATTCGTGGATAGGCTGGTTAAATTCCTTTGGCGGATTCATCGGTTCGTCAACAATTTCTCCCGTACTTCGATATTGAATAAAATTAGGTCCTTATGGATAAAACTATCGCCTGTAGTTGATTATTCTGATTCTTACCCCCAGCTTGGGGATGAGATTCTCTTTGAGTGGGCTATCCTGGATACCCATGACACGTTGACCGATCACTATAAGCATGTGCGCAGCATAGAGGAAATTGAAACAAACCTAGCAAATTGCGGTATGGAACTGATTGAGACCGAATATGCAGGCAATAGCGTGGAGGCTAGGGCCAGAAAGCCCCTTTGATATGTGTGGCATATGTGGCATTTGGCATCAACCTGATCTTGAGATTGTGAATGCGATGGTGGCACGAATGCACCACCGCGGCCCTGATTCATCCGGGACGTTTAGTGATCAGAATGTGTCTATCGGAATGTCTCGGCTGGCAGTGATCGATCTCAACCCAACTGGACACCAACCAATGGCTAACCCCGAAGAAACAATCTGGATCGTTTTAAATGGGGAGATCTATAATTTTCGTGAAGAGCGCCAGCATCTTGAATCACTAGGATATCGTTTTGTTTCTACTTCGGATACAGAAGTGGTACTGCGCTTGTACGAACACTATGGCGATGACTTCCTGCATCGCTTACGGGGCATGTTTGCCCTGGCGATCTACGACCGGCGTAACGGAACTGAGAACCCTCGCTTGCTTCTGGCCAGAGATCAATTAGGCATAAAGCCACTGCTATATGCTCAATTTGGCCAACAAATAATTTTTGCATCGGAGATCAAAGCGCTTCTTGCCAGCGGGATCGTTTCACCACAGATCGATCCCCAAGCCCTGCGTATGTTGTTGTCTCATGGTTCTGTTTACCAGCCTCGCACGATCCTGTCAGATGTCAAGATGTTGCTGCCAGCCCATCGCATGATCGTCAAAAAGGACAGAATTCGAATAGAGCACTACTGGTCGCTGGATACAAATCGTCACACCCAAATTCGGGGGCTGCCTTATGAAGAGCAAACAAGGCAATTGCGAAGTGCTTTGATAAAATCAGTCCGCCGCCAGATGATCAGCGATGTACCTCTGGGGGCATTTCTCAGCGGGGGAGTAGACTCTTCGATCTTGGTGGCGCTGATGGCCAGGGAGACCAACCATCGAGTAAAAACCTTCTCGGTTGGCTTCGAGCAAGAGGGGGTTGCCATCGATGAAAGTTCTGCTGCCAGGCATACCGCCGATTTCCTAGGCACAGATCACACGCATGTTCTGGTGCGTGGGCAGGATGTTTGTGAGCACATATTGAAAATTGCGGCTGGCTTGGATCAGCCTTCCGTAGACGGCGTTAATGCCTATTTTGTATCCATGGCTGCCAGACATGGTGTGACAGTAGCTATATCTGGAACAGGCGGGGATGAGTTTTTTGCGGGTTATCCCTGGTTCAAAAACATGGCCGATCTGTATGAAAACTCGCTGATCAGCCTGGTAGATATGGCGGGAGTGCCCAGCAGGTTGCCGATATTTGATTTTTTGATTTCTACCCAAGGGGGACGCTGGCTGCAAGCGTTGAGATCTCGGTCAGGATTCCTTAATCGTTACGCCGCCCAATACCAAATCTTCGGTCCAGTACGTGCGGCCAGAGTGCTGAACCCAGAGTTATGGCATACTGCTCAAGTGGGGGGGGCTGCTTCCCTGGAATTTGGGTTGATCGACGAACTCGAGCATGGTACTGTTCTCGAGCGTGTTGTTGGATTGTGTCTCCGGGGATATACTACAAATCAATTATTGCGCGATATCGATGCTGCCTCGATGTCTCATTCCCTTGAGGTGCGCGTCCCCTATCTTGATATTGATATCGCTGATCTATCCCTCTCTCTGCCAGACCACGCCAAATACCATCCTGATTTCTCGGCTCAATCCAATGGCTCCCAAAGTTACCGCTCACAAGGTATCAAACGAATTTTGCTTGATATTGGTCAAACATTGTTGCCTGAAGGTTTCGATAATCGCCCAAAAACTGGATTTGCAATGCCGTTTGCTTCTTGGCTGAAAGGGCCATTGCGAGAATTGTTCATGGATACACTATCGGAGGAATCGGTACGCAGACGGAATTTGTTGAATTGCGCCGAGGTTTCAAAGGTCAAAGAACAATTTCATGCTGAAAAATTGAGCTGGACAGAACCCTGGCTGATCATGATGCTGGAGTTGTGGTGCCGACAAGTTCTGGATGGGTAGGGAATTTTGCATGAAGGACTCATTCGAAGACGATCGCTATCCTGGAAAACCTAAGATTCTTTTTATAGGCATGGCCCATAGTACTCATACACAATCTTGGATTCGGTTATTGGAAGAGTCAGAGTTGAATGTGCGGTTGTTCTCACTGCCATGGAGCTACGCTCCTTCGGATTGGCCTATAAAAATTTATGATGCATACCTCAGCAAACACCGCAATTCAGCAACTCGCAGGTATCTCTATCGCGGTCTCATTGGGCTGATCACATATTATCTATATCGGATTTCAACCGCAGAATTATCCTGGGGGTACTGGTCGAGAATCCTCGAAATGTATAAGAAGGTATTTGGGTTTTTGACCCCCGAAGCCTGGCTGGCTAAAATCATCCGTACGTGGAAACCGGACCTAATCCATACGCTGGGTTTATTTGACATGCATGGGGGAACATTTTTTTATCGGGTACGAAAACAATACATGCTTGAAGGTTACGGCAAATGGATTCTGCAGTTGCGTGGAGGATCAGACCTCACGCTGAGGCGTCATGACCCCGAGTATGCGGATGATCTCCTAGAAATGATGTCTGAGTGTGATCAAATCATCACTGACAACCTGATCAATGTGGGGTATGCTGCCGAATTAGGGATACCCGAGGAAAAATTTGCCTCGATTGTTCCAGTTCCTGGCACGGGAGGGGTTGATGTGGACAATTTGGCTACCGCGGCTGATGTTTTGCCATCGCAGAGAAAGCGGATCATTGTTTGGCCTAAGGCAGCCGGCGGCCCTTGGGCAGAAGCCATCCCGGTGATCGAGGCATTTCGAATCGCATGGCCGAGCATTCAGCCCTGTGAAATTCATATCATGGATACGCATTCACGAGTCAAAGCCTGGTTACGTACACTGCCAAATGAATTGCAACAGTCATGTAAATTATTTGAGCGCATAGACAGAGAAGAATTCCTAACTCTCTTGACACAGGCGCGCGTATTACTTGCACCTTCGCTGGTTGATGGCGTCCCAAATATTCTCTATGAAGCAATGGCTTGTGGCGCATTTCCAATAATCTCTCCGCTTGATACAATCCGTAGTGTTGTCTCGGATAAAGACAATGTATTGTTCGCCCGAAATATATACCCCGACGAAATTGCAGAAGCCCTCGTCACCGCTATGGCCAGCGATCAGATGGTAGACTCTAGGGCGGAAACTAACTTTGATTTAGTATGGCAAATTGCTAACCGAAATGTGATTCGTCATAAAGTAATTGGATATTATCAGTCACTAGTGGAGATGTAATTGATGCGAGTACTCGTTTTTGGCGGAAATGGGATGCTAGGCCACAAACTGTGCCAGATCTTGCCAGATCAAATGGATGTGTGGGCGACTTTTCGAACCGATTATGTTGGGCATCAATTTTTACCTAAAGGGAATGCGATTCAAAACGTCGCCATTCAAGATATCGCGCGAGTGAGTGAGGTTTTGGATGCTGTCAAGCCTGATGTCGTGATTAATGCTGTGGGCATCGTCAAGCAACGTGATGAGGCCAAGCAAGCTGTTCCCTCCATCCAGGTAAATGCACTGTTTCCCCATCAACTGGCAGATTTATGCGCTCCCCGATCCATCAGGGTTATTCAGATATCAACAGATTGCGTGTTCTCCGGATTGCGCGGGAACTACTCCGAGTTAGATGTCCCCGACCCCGTTGATCTTTACGGGCGTTCCAAGCTGATAGGTGAACTCAACCGCCAAGGTTGCCTGACGCTGCGAACGTCGATCATTGGCTGGCAATTGAATACCTTCTCGAGCCTGTTGAGTTGGTTTGCCTTCCAGCGTGGTAATACCATCAAAGGCTACCGCAAGGCGATCTATAGCGGACTAACTACTGCTGTTCTGGTGCAGTTAATCGGGGACTTAATCCTTACACGGCCAGAATTACAAGGGATCTACCAAGTGGCCAGTGAACCGATCCGAAAATATGATTTGTTGATGCAACTCAGAGATCTGCTTGGCTGGGACGATATCACCATGCATCCTGATGTGCAGTTCTTCTGTGACCGAACCTTGTTGGGAGTGCGCTTTATGACCGCTACCGGTTGGCGCGCTCCAAATTGGGACGAAATGACCTCTCAATTGGCTCAAGAATGGCCGGACTATCAAGCACTTTATAAATATTGAGTTCATGAAAATTCTTACAATATTGGGCACGCGCCCAGAGATAATTCGCCTGAGCCTGGTGATTAACAAATTAGATCAGGTTAGCGATCATATTATCGCCCATACTGGTCAAAATTATGACCCCAATTTGAATGATGTGTTTTTCCAGCAATTAGGTGTCCGCGCTCCAAATTTCTATTTCAATGCCCGCGGCTCTTTGGGCGAGCAAATTGGCGTCATTCTCTCTGAGACAGAGAAATTATTGCTCAAGGAATGCCCTGATAAAGTTCTTCTGCTTGGGGACACAAACAGCGCACTCTCTGCCATTATGGCTAAGCGCCTCGGAGTTCCGGTATACCACATGGAGGCGGGAAACCGTTGTTATGATGACAGGGTTCCCGAAGAGGTCAACCGCCGTATCATCGACCACAGCAGCGATATCCTGATGCCTTATACCGAGCGCAGTCGTCAAAATTTGTTAGCTGAAGGTATCCCGGGGCAGCGCATCTACGTGACCGGAAACCCTATCCTGGAAGTGATTGAGCACTATGATGATCAAATACGCTCGTCTCAAATCTTCGAAGAACTAGATCTCAGCGATAAAAATTATTTTTTGGTCACATTGCACCGCTCTGAAAACGTTGATGAAGAGAATCGTTTGCGGAAATTTGCTAGGGGGCTGGATCAACTTCAAAAAGAGTATCAACTCCCGGTCATCGTAAGCACCCACCCTCGAACGCAATCTCGCCTGGAGCAATTCGATGTTACCATCGCCAATCCAGATATCCGCTTGATGAAGCCGTTTGGCTTCTTCGATTTTGTAGCTCTGGAGAAGAACGCCTTCTGTGTGCTGTCCGACAGCGGCACAGTGCAGGAGGAGTGTGCGATATTCAAAGTCCCCAACGTTACCTTGCGTGATGTCACTGAACGCCCGGAAACTTTAGAATGTGGAAGCAACATCCTCAGTGGATCGGACCCCGATATGATCCAACGTTGTGTGCGCTCAGTATTGTCGCAATCTTCGGACTGGGCTCCCCCAAGAGAGTATTTGGTAAAAAACGTCAGCCGCAGCGTAATAAAAATTATTACTGGATTTTTGCACAAATGAATTCTGAGTTACCACTGGTTTCCATCGTTACCCCAGTTTATAACGGTGCGGACTATCTTGAGGAACTGATCGAAAGTGTCGCCGCCCAGGATTACCCGAATATCGAGCATATCATCATTGATGATGGCTCCAACGACGGCAGCGCAACAGTTGATATTTTGAGAAAGCATCCTCAGATTCGGTGGTGGAGCCGGGAAAATCGTGGCCAATATCCAACCATGAACGAAGGGTTGAATGCTGCCGAGGGAGAGATTGTCTGCTTTATCAGTGCGGATGATGTGATGGCCCATGGTGCTGTGCGAAAAGCGATAGAGAAATTCCAAGAGAATCCAAATTATGATGGTGTTTATGGAAAAATTCTGTGGATGAATTCCGATGGAACACTGCGGCACGCTCAAGAGTTAATTTCACGCGCTCCTTTGTGGTTCTTCAAGTATCGAACATTCATATCTCATTGTTCATTGTATATCAATAAAAAATTTCTGGAGCAACATGAGCTATATTTTGATACTACATTGAATTATGTGGGGGATTTTGATTGGATTATCAGACTAACCAAAGCCCCAATTCGGATCGGGTATATCGATCAAGTATTATCTTTAATACGGTATCATCCCTTACAAGCTACCAGGGTTCATGCAGATACGATAAAGGCAGAAAGCCAGCTAATTTTCCGAAGGCATAAAGTAAATACAATTCTTCGAAAAGTAATTTTGTCAAGTCTTCATTGGATTACAGTGATCAAGAGTTTATGGGACGCTTTGAGGAGGGGAGGGGTGAGCGAGGCGAATCAAATGATCACTGAAAGATTTTCACGCAATCGATAGGTGAAGATGGATCCGGGTTTACCTATATTTACCATCTTCACTGCAACATACAACCGGGCAAATACAATTCATAGAGTGTATGATGGATTGAGCAAACAAACATTTAAAGATTTTGAATGGTTGATTATTGATGATGGTTCTACCGACAACACTGGTGAAATTGTGACACAGTGGATTCAAGAAGCAAAATTCGCTATTCGTTATTATTGGCAGGAGAACAGGGGAAAACACATTGCTCACAATGTTGCACTACAAAAGGCGCAGGGAAAGTATTTTGTCATTATTGATTCAGATGACAGCATAATTCCTGTTGCCCTCGAGCGACTGATAACATTGTGGGAATCAATCCCCGAAGGACATAACTCCGATTTTTGTGGTGCGGCAGCATTATGTATGGATCAAAATGGCGAAATTATCGGTGAAAGTTTACCAGAACCAGTAATTGATGCCAGTATCTTGGAAATGCGCTTCATCCATAAGCTAAGCCAGGAGTTTGTGGGATTTTATAAGACCACAATCCTTAGGCAATTCCCATTTCCAAAAATCGAAAATGTGAGATTTATCCCGGAGGGTTACGTTTGGTCGCAAATAGGTCAAAAATATAAAATTCGTTATGGGAATGAGCCCTTGCGAATTTATTTCACTGAAGATCATTCAAATAGTCTAATGAAAATGAACCCTATGAAGTTAGCTAGAAGTCATTCTCTTTGGCATAAGTTTACTCTGAATAGTGAAATTTCTTGGTTTTGGTATGGACCAAAGCACTTTCTCGCTTCAGCAGCTCATTTTATTCGTTTTTCGTTGCACAATAAGAATCGGCTGGTTGAGCAATTTACTGGATTGGAAAATTGGTTGGCACGCGTGCTATGGTTGCTCACACTTCCTATCGGTATATCAGCTTTCTTTATAGATAAAAAGCTCCGGCGATAATCCAAATAATGTCTCGAATAGAAACCATTGCAATTTTTTCTCCCTCACTGGTAATGGGTGGGGCTGAGCGGGCAGTAGTAAATCTCGCAAACGGTTTTATCGCTCAAGGCAAGAACGTTCAATTGTTGTTAGCCAGTGGACGAGGGACTTTACTGTCTGATATCGAACCAGCAGCAGATATAATTGATTTTGGGAAAAGGGGAGTCTTTGGAGCGATTTCTCCTTTGGCCAGACATTTGCGCGTCAAACCCCCAGATATTGTGCTATCAATGCAAAGCCACGCCAATATCATTGCATTACTTGCACGGAAATTATCATGTGTCACCGTGCCGATTGTCATCAACGAACATACAACCATGTCTGTGCATTATTATCAGGAACCTGGCATAAAAAATCGATTCGTTCCGATGTTGGCCCGTCTTTTATATCATCAGGCAGATGCGATCGTTTGTAATTCAAGGGGAGTGGCCGATGACATAATAAGTATCACCAAGGTCTCCTCAGATAGTGTACATCGTATTTACAACCCGATATTGCCATCATTGACTGAATTGGAGAATAAAATTAATGCTCCAATTCAGCACCCCTGGTTTCAGGAAGAGTCAGCGCCAGTGATACTGGCAGTTGGTCGGTTGACAACTGCAAAAGATTATCCAACCTTATTACAGGCATTTTCTATGGTGAGGCATGAGCAAAACGCTAATCTTCTGATTTTGGGGGAGGGCGAAAACCGTGCTGAACTTGAAGGACTGGTCAGCGAATTAGAGCTATCAGATTGCGTCTCACTTCCTGGTTTCGTCGATAATCCATATGCTTATATGAGTCGCGCAGCTGTATTTGTTCTGTCGTCTGCATGGGAAGGACTTTCGAATGTTTTAGTAGAAGCTATGGCTTGCGGAGCGCCTATAGTCGCTACAGATTGTAAATATGGACCAGCAGAAATTCTTGATCATGGTAAGTATGGCTCTCTTGTTCCTGTCGGTGATGTGGAAGGGCTCGCTAATTCGATTTTGCAAGCGCTAAATGGTACTGAAGATCGTTCAAGATTTCGCCATCGCGCCCAAGATTTTTCACTTGAATCTGCGGTACAACAATATCTAGATTTGTTTGAAAATTTGATAAATAATTAAATATTCATGTTACGCAGCCGAAGGCTGGATAGGAAAGTCAGATCGTAAGCTGCGCAACTCTTGAAAAGCCTGTTGTAAGGCAGAGAAATACAACTGAGCTTTCAACTGATAGTGATTCTTGTTTGTTTGCACCTTCAACAACTCAATTTTGACAAAGGACCACAGCGCAGCCACGAAGTGATTGGTCTGGGTCGTCTGTGTACGAGTTGGCGATTTGGCCAATGAAGCATTCTGTTTGAGTGAACGATGATACTCTTCAACTTTCCACCGTTTTTGGTAGATTGTGATGATCGGATCAGCATCTAGGGTCAAGTCACTGGTCACCAGATAGCGCACACCCTCTGAGCCATCTTCGTTTTTGAAGACCTGGCGCACTAACTGCAAGGGGAAGGGAACCCCTTCAAGATAAATGATTTGGGTGCTGCCTTCTGGCACTTCCAGTTGATCGATCCTTTGATACTTGCCATTGGATTTATCATCTTCGGACAAGGCCACCTTGCGATTGCTCTTGAGCGCCATGATGAAATCTTTCCCAAGATCCAGCTTCACGAAGCGCATGTTCTCGGCAGAGGCAAACCAGATGTCATTGAGTACATACTTGAATGGGATCTTGTTCCCGAAAGTTGCTTGTAGCATTCGTCGATAATACTCGTTCTTGGTTATCTTGCTGCGGCGCTTCTCTTTGCCTGTTTTCTTGTCGATGTATCGCTCCGTTTTGGAGACAATCTCAAAGGCAACCGGCAAAGCGATCCCCTGAGCATAGTACAGCGTTGTTAGAAAGTTGATCCCTTTGACATTGCGCCCTTTGGCATGGTCATAGTGCCAGCAGATGATCTCATTCTCATCCGTGTAGGCTTTCTCTTCGATGGAATCGTCTACGATCATGACACCATCTGCTTGCTCGATTTTTCGTACCTGTGACTTGACCATCCGCCACCAGTCTTTAGAAGTTGTTCTTGGACTGGCCAACATCCGGCTTACTTGGTCATGACTGATGTCTCCATCCATGAGTTTTGATAAGCCTGTGGCTGTCGTTTGTCCAAATGAGCTCAACAAATAATCTGTGTATAGGTCCAGGAGTCCTTTGACCATTTCTTCCTCCTGAACCTGATTTTATCCCGTTATACACTCCATGAGTGCGTAACATGAGTTAAATATTTACATTGTGTTGGTAAGGTTATTACTATTGCATATCTTCATTGCATCTCAACTTAAAACTTGTATAAAATGAGCAAAGAGCCTTCAAATATTCAGGTTGTTTATATCACACGAATTTAGTGGAAAAAAATGAGCAAATCAAAGACCAAGATAGCTTTTTTGCTCCGGTCGATGCGAAGAGGGGGTGCCGAACGCCAATTGATTTATCTAATAAAGAATTTAAACAAATATAAATTCAGGGTTGGAGTTCTCTTATTCTATGATGAAGGACCTTTGTTATCCGATCTATATGCTCTAAATGATGTCGAAATATTTATTCTGCAGAAGAAATCTCGTTGGGATATTTTTGGTTTTGTCGCAAGATTGATTAAAACCACTCGATCATTCAATGCAGATGTAGTGTATGGTTTTTTGGATGTGCCAAATATCTTTGCCTTTCTTGCTGGAAAAATGTCAGGTGCTAACGTGGTTTTTGGAGTTAGGTCATCGAATATGGATTTCAAGCGATATGGCTTGGAATTGGTGTTTGTGTATTGGTTAGAAATTTTGCTTTCTCACTTTACTGATCGACTAATCGTAAATTCCCACGCGGGTTTTGAATACCATGCTCGAAAAGGTATTTCACCCGAAAAAATGGAAATCGTCCCAAATGGATTCGATGGCCACTATTATCAGAAATCTATCGGAAAAGCCATGGTTTTGAGGAAGAAATGGGGAATATCAGAAAGCTATATCTTGATAGGGCTAGTCGGGCGGATTGATCCGATGAAAGGCCATGAAACCTTCCTGCAAATGGCAGATATCCTGCAATCAGAATTTTCACAGCTAAGATTTGTTTGTGTTGGTGAGGGGGAGAGGAATTATTGGCAAGCCCTGATTTCGTTGGCTAATGATATG
This sequence comes from uncultured Anaerolineales bacterium, assembly GCA_964458115.1. Classification (GTDB taxonomy): domain Bacteria; phylum Chloroflexota; class Anaerolineae; order Anaerolineales; family UBA11858; genus NIOZ-UU35. Next base: position 22,399 of record CAYWIC010000037.1, read on the forward strand.
GGCTTGGGAAAAATCCATGTTTGGGCTGGAACTCAAACTGATATGCCTGCTGTTTATAATGCAATAGACATCTTGGTTTCATCATCCTTGTACGGTGAGGGATTTTCCAATGTGATCGGTGAGGCAATGTTATGTGAAGTGCCTTGTGTGGTAACAGATGTTGGGGATTCTGCGTTGATAGTTGCTGATAACGGGAGAGTTGTAGCTCCGAATGACCCTTTTGAACTGGCAGATGCCGTATCTGAAATCATCCGTATGCCTGAGGTAGAGCGTTTCGAATTAGGAAAGCAGGCCAGGCAAAGAATTGTGAATGAATTTAAGATTGAAGATATGGTAGCTGCTACAGAGAGAGTGCTTGAGAAGCTAACCAGCAGTTCCCAATGATCGAGACATTCCGGGTAGTCCACCTCATCACCACCTTGAACATTGGCGGCGCAGAAATGATGCTCTATCACTTGCTAGAGCGCATGGACCCTGCACAATATGAAAACATTGTGATCTCACTGGTTCCTCCTGGCCCTATCGGGGAGATGATTTCAGAATTGGGCATCCCAGTTGATACCATCAATATGCAGCATGGTCGTCCCTCGCTGAGAGCCCTATCCCACTTGACCCGTCGTTTGATACAATTTCGCCCTGATCTTCTGCAAACCTGGTTGTATCATGCAGATCTGTTGGGCTTACTTTCCGGACGAATGGCCAAGGTTCCTGCAATTCTGTGGAATGTTCGTTCATCGAATATGGATATGTCTCAATATCGGCTTATGTCAAAGATGGCTGTGCAGGCATGCTCGTTCTTGTCTCGGTTTCCTCAGGGTGTTGTAATTAATTCGCAGGCCGGGTTAGATTTTCATGAGTCAATCGGATACCGGCCTCGCAGGTGGGAGTTGATACCCAATGGCGTTGATATAATGCGTTTCAAGCCAGATCCAGATGCAAGGCAAACTTTGCGGACAGAATGGGGTGTTGAAAATGATGAGATTATCGTTGGCTATGTCGCTCGTTATGATCCCATGAAGGATCATGCAGGATTTCTTCGTTCAGCCAAATATATTGTGGAGCAGGTTTCGAATGTTGTTTTTGTGTTATGCGGGTCGGAGGTCAATAGGGATAATTCTGCTCTCAGAAATTTGATAAATGAGCTTGACCTCCACTCCAGGGTCAGATTGATTGGACCACGGATGGATATTGAGCGGGTCCAGGCTGCATTCGATATCGCCGTGTCTGCATCTCTGTTTGGGGAGGGATTTCCTAATGTCATCGCTGAAGCAATGGCTTGTGGAATACCCGTTGTTGCTACCGATGTGGGTGATTCGAAGATCATCGTCGGCAAAGCGGGTGTGGTCGTTCCGGCGAGTGATCCAGATACTTTGGCTGAAGCCTGTCTGCAATTGCTCTTAGGGGGGAGAGCAAAGCTGGAAGAAATTGGAGAGCTAGCTCGACGAAGGGCGGCAAGTCATTTCAGCTTGAAAGACACAGTAGCCTCATATGAACGCCTTTATCAAAATTTGAATATGAAATCCTAATTTGAGAGTCATTGTTGGATTGTCGTTGAAGTGTCTGTGACGAATCCGACTGAAAATGGATATTATATGTGTGGAATTACTGGATTTTGGGATCAATCGAATTCTATTACTGGGGATGAATTATCCCCATTGGTGAAGAAGATGTCAGACCAGATCCGTCACCGTGGACCAGATGATAGTGGTGTGTGGTGTCAGCCGGATCAGGGTGTGGCATTAGGTTTTCGGCGCTTAGCGATCATTGATCTGACCCCCACCGGACACCAGCCCATGTTCTCGGCATCGGGTCGCTATGTGATGGTCTTCAATGGCGAGGTGTATAACTTTGGCGAGATGCGCGCCGAATTAGAGTCTCTCGGAGCCCAATTCAAAGGAACATCCGATACCGAGGTCATGCTTGCGGCGATTGAAGCTTGGGGTCTTGAGAAGGCTGTCAAACGATTTAACGGCATGTTTGCCATCGCACTGTGGGATAAAAAGGAAAGATCGCTTACACTTATCCGGGATCGTCTTGGAATTAAGCCTGTCTATTATGGCTGGTTTGGCCGCACATTACTATTTGGCTCCGAATTGAAGGCTTTGCGTATTCATCCTGCATTTCAAGGCGAAATCAATCGCGATGCATTGGCTTCGTATCTGCGCTACAACTATGTGCCAGCTCCACACAGTATTTACAAAGGTGTCTACAAACTTCCCCCAGGTTGCTACTTGACGATTCGAGTTGACCAAGGATTTCAGCAGAAGAAAATTATCGCATATTGGAATGCCAGGGAAATTATTGAGCGTGGTCAGGTTGATCCATTCAAAGGTGATGGGCAGGAGGCTATTAGTACACTCGATGAGCTTTTGCGTAATTCAATTCGATTGCGTATGATCGCGGATGTTCCCCTAGGTGCCTTTCTCTCAGGAGGGGTAGATTCATCAACTGTTGTGGCATTGATGCAAACGCAAAGCGATATTCCCGTGAAGACCTACTCCATCGGCTTCCATGAACGTGGTTATAACGAAGCCCATCATGCTAAGTCAGTTGCAGAACATTTGGGTACGGACCATACCGAATTATATGTTACGCCAGAGGAAACCAGACAAGTAATCCCACTGCTGCCTGCGTTATACGATGAGCCCTTTGCTGATTCATCGCAAATTCCAACTTATCTGGTTTCGCAATTGGCGCGTAGACATGTCACGGTCAGTCTTTCTGGCGATGGCGGAGACGAACTTTTTGGGGGGTACAATCGTTATTTTATGACCAGGAAAATCTGGAAACGCCTTGGTTGGCTTCCTCTAAAGGCTCGCAAGATGATAGCACGGGGAATGATGGTTGTCCCATCATTGGCCTGGAGCGGGATTTTCCAATTGGCTGGCCGGTTCTCTCCCGATTTTCGGGATTTCCCTATCCCCGACGACAAGGCTCAAAAATTGGCAGATGTGATCGCCATTCCATCTCCTGAAGCTATTTATCACAACCTGGTATCTCATTGGAAAAATCCGCAGGAAATTGTCCTGGGGTCAAAGGAACCGCAGACGATGCTTCTGGATCGCTCACGATGGGCAGAGGTCTCTACCCTGACTGAGCAAATGATGTACCTTGACCTGATTACGTATCTACCCGATGACATTTTGGTGAAGCTAGACCGAGCCAGTATGGGAGTCAGCCTAGAAGCGCGAGCACCCTTTTTAGATGATCATCAGGTTGTCGAATTTATCTCACGGTTACCCATTCACATGAAAATTCGAAATGGGACTGGGAAGTGGGTCCTGCGACAGGTTCTTTATCAATACATCCCAAAAGAGATGATCGAACGTCCCAAGATGGGCTTCGGAGTCCCTATCGATCATTGGCTGAGAGGACCATTGCAGGATTGGGCTGAAGAATATTTGAGTGAGAGCCGGCTTCTCAGAGAGGGGTATTTCGATCCAAAGCCTATTCGCCAAAAATGGATCGAACATACTTCAGGCAAGCGCAATTGGCAGTATTACCTCTGGGATATCCTTATGTTTCAGTCATGGCTAGAATCGGCCAGGTAATTTGGTGAATCCCCAGAATATCCAACAAACGCAGGGCAAAAATCAGGAAGGTGCAAAACAAGGTGTTCAGATTCGCAGGCTCCTTACTTTTGCCGCATTGCTGCATATTCTCATAGTGATCTTGATTGTCGTCATCGGCAACTCAAACTGGATTCCAGGATTATTCACTGACCAGGGGATCGGCACATTTAATATCGATAATTTGCCGTATATTGATGCGGTTGAGTCGTTGGTTAAATCTATTCAGCAATATGGGTGGGGGATATTCCTAAATCATCCTGCGGAATTGCATATCAAACTGTACACGCTTTCATTTGCCATTTTGAGCCCGATGGTGGGGTTTACGGTTGCTGCCGGGGAAATCACCAATTTGTTCTACTATATGGCCGTCTTGATAATCATTTACTATCTTGGCAAACACGTTTTTAATCATCAAGTGGGCATGGTCGCGGCGATGATTGTAAGTTTGTGGCCTTCGTTCATCATCCATTCCACCCAATTGTTGAAAACACCTCTTTTGGTTGCATGCACACTGGTTTTTCTGATGGCGAATGTGCTGATGTTTCAGAAATATCGTTCAATTTGGCGCAAAATTGTAGTACTGGGTTTCTATCTCGCTTCTGCGGTCACCCTCTTGTTGTTATTCGAGAACAGCCGGCGCAAACCATTGATCATCGCCATTATTGTCATTGGATTGCTTGGTTTGGGGCTGCATCAAATCTTTTTACTGAGACCCAAGATAAGGCTGGCAGTTGGAATGGGAGTATCTGTATTGGGCGTGTTATTGGCGATATTTGTGTTATTGCCATTCCTGGCGGGTTTCGACGGCAATAATCAGCAATACTCAACTCTTGATATCCCCGGCAATGTTGAGCGAGTACTGCAGCAGGGAGATTTTTCTGCTGCTCAGATTGGAGTTATGCGTGGCCGATTTGCTACATTGTATCCAGATGCCGGTTCGAATATCGATACTGAGTATCAGATTGATGACCTTGACGATTTAATTCAATATTTACCGCGCGCGGCTTCCATCGGCTTCTTTGCCCCTTTCCCAAATATGTGGTTCGAGCAAGGGGTGATCGGCGTCTCGCCACGCGTTCTCAGTGGAGTTGAGACCCTCATCATGTATGCCGTTCTTGCTATCGCTGTGATTGGGATTTGGCGAGCCCGTCAAAAAGTTTATTCCTGGTATTTAGTGAGTGTGGCCGTCATAAGTTTGGTGATGTTGGGGGTCATTGTGATGAATGTTGGGGCGCTTTTCCGAATGCGTTATCCCTTTTGGATGATCTTGATCATTTATGGCGCTGCGGGTTATTATCATTATGTCCTTCCTGGTGTGCGTGTTCTGTGGGGGAATTTTTCAGGGGGTGTTAAACAAATTATTATGAGTGATTTTTCGGTTTATTCGCCAATTTTGTTAGTGGCAAATTGGGACTGGGTGCTGTATAACTTCCGGCTGCCTTTGGCCAGAGAGCTTGAGAAACATGGACAACATGTGATCCTGGTGTGCCCCCCAGGTCGATACACGGAGAAGATTCAGGCAGAGGGCTTGAAGTGGCAGCCATGGAATCTCAACCGCCGTAGTATTTACCCCTGGCAAGAGTTTAGTTCTGTGCTCGAGCTTTATAAAATATACCGGGATTTGCGTCCGGTTGCAGTGCATCATTTCACCATCAAGCCGATCCTTTACGGTTCATTGGCGGCAAGTTTTGCGCAGGTCGATACAGTTATCAATAATTTCACCGGCCTGGGCTATCTTTTTAGTGATGCTCGTAAAGCGCTTTGGTTACGAAGACTCATTCTTCCAATTTTGAAACGAGCCTTACACGGTATGGGATTTCACACTGCTTTCCAAAATGAGCAAGATCGCAGCCATCTGGTAAATCTGGGTGTAGTAAAACGGGAAGACACGACCATCATCCCTGGAACGGGAGTTGATTTAGCAAATTATCAACCTGTTGGAACTGCTGCAATTTCAAAGGATGAGCTGGTTGTATTTATGGCTGCGCGGTTACTTTGGGATAAGGGTTTGCGAGTATTTGTTGATGCTGCCCGAAGGATAAAGGCTATGGGTATTCGGGCGCGGTTCTTGTTGGCAGGTGAGCCAGATCCAGGAAATTTGGCCAGTGTCTCAGATGAGACGCTGGAAGATTGGCGATCTGAAGGTGTGGTCGAGTTGTTGGGCCATCGCAGTGATATTCCCGAATTGCTACAGTACGCTGATGTTGCTGTACTTCCCAGCCATCATGAGGGCGTCCCCTTGTTTTTACTGGAAGCTGCAGCTACCGGTTTGCCTCTAGTTGCTACAGATATTGAAGGTTGCCGTATGGTTATTGAGGAGGGCAGAAATGGCTTCTTGGTGCGGCGTGATGACATAGAAGAATTTACAGACAAACTCAAAACCCTATTACTAAACCCTGAACTGCGCACCCAGATGGGACGTGAGAGCCGTCGTGTTGCTGAGGAGCGATTCGATCAGCGTTCGATATTGGGGCAATACATGCAATTGTATCGAAAATTAAATGTTTTGCATGGGGCTTCTGCAAAAAGTATGCCGGTGTTGTTGGTGGCAAATTGGGATTGGGTGCTTTACAATTTTCGATTGCCATTGGCTCGCAAGTTGGAGCAACAAGGTCTCAATGTTATCTTGGTTTGCCCTCCAGGGAAATATACTGATCAGCTCCAAGACATGGGATTTACTTGGCAGCCCTGGAACTTGAACCGTCGCAGCATTTATCCTTGGCACGAAGTGGGCTCCATTATTGAGTTATATAAACTATATCGTCAGCTACGCCCTGCAGCAGTGCATCATTTCACCATTAAACCAATTCTTTATGGATCGTTAGCTGCTCGAGCGGCGCATGGGACTGTAGTGATCAACAATTTTACGGGTTTGGGATACTTGTTTAGCGAAGCGCAAAAGGCAAAGATATTGAGGAGTATCGTATTGCCTGTGCTGCGCCGGGCATTGCGTGGAGAAGGTTTCCATACTGCTTTCCAGAATCAACACGATTTAGACCATCTCGTATCCTTGGATGTGGTTTCAGAAGCAGATACGACTCTCATTCCAGGAACGGGAGTAAATATTTCTGATTATCAGCCAGTACCAAAGGTGAATGAATCAAAAAAAGAACCGATAGTAATAATGGCTGCTCGATTGTTGTGGGATAAGGGGCTTGCTGAATTCGTGAATGCGGCACGTAAGATCAGGTCGAAACAGATCCCAGCCCGTTTTTGGTTAGCTGGCGCTCCAGATAAAGGGAACCCCGACAGCGTCCCGGAGTACATACTCGAGGATTGGCGCAAAGAAGGCAAGGTCGAATTGTTGGGTCATCGCAACGACATTCCAGACTTATTAAAACAATCTGATATCGCGGTTTTACCTAGCAGGTATAATGAGGGAGTGCCCTTATTCCTACTTGAGGCTGCAGCAACTGGCCTACCTCTTGTGGCTTCCGATATTGAAGGTTGCCGAATGGTTATTGATAGCGATGTAAATGGGTTTTTAGTTCCTGATGTAAACGCAGATAATTTGGCAGATGCAATCACCACCTTATTAACCGATGTTCAGCTGCGTCAAAAAATGGGTCGCGCCAGCCGAGAGATCGCAGTGGAGCGTTTTGATCAAAACCTGATATTATCTAGATATATCAATCTTTATCAGGAAATGGGACTTCTTTTACGATGACGCCGTGGTTTACTTTTTTTATTGCATTTGGAACTAGCGTGGGGCTGGTTCCTTTGGTTCGAATAATAGGCAGGCGATTAGGGAAAGTTGCCCAACCGCGTCAAGATCGTTGGCATAGAGAACCGACACCATATTTGGGCGGGGTGGCGATATTTGCGGCATTCGTTGTTGCTGTGCTATTTTCGGGTAAATGGGGATCCTTACCCATGGGCCTGTTGGCTGGAGCAGGGATTGCATTTGCGGTGGGGCTCATCGATGATTTCGTAAATATGTCTCCGCAGACAAAACTGGTCGGGTTGTTCCTTGCGGCATCTGCGGTGATTTTCAGCGGAACGGTTACGTACTTCTTCCCATGGCAGATTGCAAATATCGCAGTTTCCTTCGTCTGGATGGTAGGCATTGCCAATGCGCTCAACTTGCTGGATAACATGGATGGGTTGTCGAGCGGGACTGCTTTTATGGTGTCGGTGTTCATGGCTTATTTTTTTTGGAGCAGCGGCAATGTGGACAACTTGGTGCTGACCTTGGCAATAGCAGGCGCGACACTGGGTTTCTTCGTCTTCAACTTTCCGCCGGCTTCGATTTTCATGGGGGATGGTGGTAGCCTTTTTTTGGGGTTGACGCTTGCCGCCCTGGCGATTTCGCGCGGGGATCAGGCTTCCAATGTTTTTGCCGTGATAGGTGTTCCGACGTTGATTTTCCTACTCCCAATCTTGGACACTGCGATGGTGTCATTGACCCGATTGCTCAGGGGACAATCCCCAGCTCAGGGAGGCCGCGACCACACCTCCCACCGTCTAGTCGCTTTGGGGCTAAGCGAACGACAGACCTTGTTGGTTCTTATGGGGGTAGCTTTATTCTCCGGTCTCTCTGCAGTTATCCTCGAATCGCTCTCATACAATCTGAGCCTCATCCTGATTCCCCTCGTTGTGTTGATCTTTACATTGCTCTCGGCTTATCTTGGACAGCTTAAGGTAGTCGACGCTGATCAAACGAGAAAGGGGAACTTCCTGACAAACTGGATGGTGGAGTTGACCTATCGCGGGCGAGTTCTGGAAGTTTTGCTCGACTTCTTCTTGATCGCGTTCGCTTATTATCTAGCATTCATTACCCGAATGGGTATCCCCCTGGGGAGTTATGCTGTTTATCGATATCTTAATACATTACCCCTGACCATCGCTGCCACATTCGCCTCGTTCTTTTTATTTGGAGTTTATCGTGGTGTTTGGGGATTTGTGAGCATTGAAGATGGATTTCGAATTTTGCGTGCGAATTTCATTGGAACCTTGCTTTCGGCTGGGTTAGTCTGGCTCGTGTTCAGTTTTGAGCGTCATACGGGCTGGGTGTTTTTCGTCTACTTCCTATTGCTTGTATTCCTGATGATAGCCTCGCGTTTTTCATTCCGTTTGATGGATAAGATAACGCGACCAATTCATGCGCGTGACGATGTTTCTGTGCTCATTTATGGGGCAGGTGCCGCGGGGGAGTTAGCCCTAAGAGAGTGCCAGCAAAACCAAGACTTGAATTACCAGCCTTTGGGCTTTGTCGATGACGACCCACTCAAGAAGGGGCGCTCAATTCATGGCCTGCGAGTCTTGGGCAGTATTGCAGATTTGGGATCACTACTTGAGAGTCATCAGGTTGGCGGTGTAATCGTCGCCTCATCTGCTATATTAAATAGCGACGGCGGGAAAAAAGCCATCGATATTTGTTCAAGTATGGGGGTTTGGATACAGCGTCTCAGACTTGAATTTGAAAATTTAGATTAGAGTATCTTCTCGTCAATTATCGGACGGGTTTCCTCTAACAGGGATTTAATACTTACTGCGCATAGCCATTTGGGGACTACTGTCAGACTATTGATCACCAAGACCATATGCAAAAAACTATATTACGGATTTACTTCCTTTTAGCTGGAGTAGAAGGGATTATTGTTCTCCTAGCAATTTTGGCGAACCCATCAGAGGCATCAGGCGCGCTCATTTTGGGATTAACTCTCGAACGATTGCTGATCTTCTCTTTCATATTCATTCTTACTTTGGGATTCACCGTTTTGGGTCTCAGCTCCTGGACACATCCATTTATATTCAAAAGAATCAAAACCTTTCTAGTGGGCCTATCCGGGGAAGGCAAGTCATCTTTCTGGGTTACTGCAGCACTGATCGCTTTAGGTGTGCTAAGCATTGAAATTCTTCAATTTTTATTTTCTTCAAGCGATTATATTTACTATGCCTATTTAGAGCGAGTCATGCCGGTGCTTCTTTGGATAACTCTGATCGTTATTCAGAGTCTGATCATTGTATTTCTCCTGCGTCATGGCTCAAATTGGTTTGAAATATTGAAGAAAAACCATTTCCACCGTGTAACCCTGACCTTTTTGGTTTTTGTCGCCATTTGGCGATTGCTTTCTCAAGTAAATCTGGGGATTTCACAAAGGACGATTGCGAAAGGGATTTTCCATTATCCTGGCACTCCATTGCTTGGCACACAGGTAATAATGGCCTTACTTTTCGTTTTGGGGTCACTGGCAATTATCAAAATCCTAGTTCGATGGTTCCCAGGATTTGCGTTTCTTCAGCTCTTCCAATCGAATATTTTTTTGGGCATATTGATTTGGATGGCTGCAGTTATTACTTGGATGTCTGTTCCGCTGGAAAGTAATTGGTTTGCCGAAGCGCCACGTTCCCCAAATTACGAGTTCTATCCGAATTCTGACGCTGTATATTACGATAAGTTTGCACAAAACCTAATCATCGGCGAAGGCTTCGGTGATCCTCTGGTGAGGAGACCGATCTACGTACTGTTTTTGGCTCTTTCACATGTAATCGCCGGTCTAGGGTACGAAGGAATTATTTGGTTGCAGGTGCTCGTATTGGGGGCTATTCCTGTGGCAATTTTTGGTGTTACATCTTCTTTGCATACACGAGTTTCAGGTATTTTTGTTGCCCTATTAGTTGTCTTGCGGGAGCGCAATGCTCTCCTGCTGGCAGATACAATCACTGTTGTACACGCTAAACTGTTGATGTCGGATTTGCCGGCCATGTTGGGCGCCGCACTATTCATTTTGGCTATCATTCATTGGTTGAAAGATGCTGGAAGAAATCAACCCTATGCATTGTTGGCCGGGGGTGTGATGGGAATTTTCATGTTGATCCGCTCCGAGCTGGCTGCAATGATTCCATTTGTTGGGCTTGGCTCGTTATTCGTATTGGCGAGGAAGCCCGTGTATTGGATCAGAGGCATGTCGATGGTTATCCTGGGGTGCGTTTTGGTGATTTCGCCTTGGATCTGGCGGAATTGGCAAACATTGGGAACGCCATTCCTCGATGTGCCTGGAGATCATCTGGATTTTATTGAGTTTGGGGATGTAATCGACCAAGAAGGGATGGCCAATAGCAATGTAGAGGTTAAGGTTCAGCAGCGGCCGGCGGACCCTTCCCAAAAATCAGATCGACCATACTCACAAGTTGAACCGATTGGCTTCGTAGAGAATTTGGCCAATCATATTGTCAATGGATCGGTTCAATCAGTACTATTTTTGCCCATGTCATCGCGCATGACCTATGCGGTTGCGGACCTGTATCAGAACTACACCCTTGAGAAATTCTTGCGCAATTGTTGTTCGCCAGAAACCTATGTTCGGAAATTACCCTATTGGTGGAGTGATTGGGATGGAGCACTCGCACCTCAATCGACAGTGTCTATGTTGTTTGTAATGCTATTCCTTGCTCTTGGGTATGTTGCTGTGAAACGTACGCATGGGGCGCGGGTTTGGGTACCAATTTTCGCTTGGATCGCACACCTGGTTATCTACGCGTTGATCCGCCGTTCTGGGGGCAGATTCATCCTGGAAATCGATTGGATCATACTGATGTTCTATGGCATTGGAATTATTGAGATGGGAAAGCTCTTCTTTGGAAAATTGATCGATAGGAATAGTACGAATAGATATTTGGAAGCACCTCGACCAGTTAGGATGCCACATTTTAGCTTTCTGGCTTTGGGTTTGTTTTTGGTTGGGTTTACTTTGCCCATCGCTGAGAACCTATTTCCAGAGCGATATGACCAGGGGTGGATAGATTCTAGACTAACCACCATCCAGGAATCTGAAAATCTACTAACACCACTCCAGGATGCCAGTTTATCTGCTGAGACATTTATCAATGAAAGTGATATACTCTACGGTCGCGCTCTTTACCCCCGTTACTATCGTGCTGGTGATGGGATGGCTGGCGATGACGGTAAATTTGAGTTCGGTTATCCAAGAATTGAGATCTATCTGATTGGCGATACGCACCAATGGTTTATATTGCCTTCTGAGGTCGAACCAGTTTGGTTCCCTCACGGTTCAGATGTGATAATTTTTCGATGCCCGACCGACAAAAGCAGTTCCAATCTGGCCTTTGCTGTTTTCGATGCTGATGGTGTTCGCACAGAGATTTATTGGCACAGCGAGATTGCAGAAATCGTCGAATGTTTTGACCAAGTTGATCATGGAAAATAAGAGCGAGTTTTTTTCCTTGTACTTTGAGACCAAGGTGGCAAAGAAATTGAATTTTTTACAGGATGAGAATGTTTAGTAGCTGGTCTAAAGATTACAACCGTAGAGCCTCCGGAGATATCAAAAAACGCGTTGACAAACGCAGGCAAGATTTTCTGACATCTCCACCTGGATTGCATTCCCTTGCTTCAAGCCCAGAAATTGCGCTGCTCATAAAATATTTGCGGCCAAGACTCAATAAGATAATTATTATTGGTCTTCTAAATTTGTTTGGCGCTTTCATGGGCGCAGTTCGAGTGGTTATCCTGATCTTTGTACTTGGTTCCATCGTGGGGGAATCCGTGGGAATGACAGGTGGGGTGGGCTTTCTAGGAATAGATTTTTCTCTAGAGTCTTTGGAAGCTTTTCTCTTCAGTGAATATGGTGTGCACTATGGATTGATTTTGGTTGTTGTGCTCACCATTGCTGTAGATGGACTTACGTATTTCACTAATCGGCTGGCGCGCAGAGTTCAAGCGCAGTTCTCGTATCAGGTTAGGACTGACTTGATAAAGAAACTATTTAGTTTAGAAATGGATTATTTTGATGATACGAAATCTGGCGATATTGCGTATCTCCAAAATTCCCTGGTGAATCGGTTCTCTAATATGCTCCCAGCGGCTCAGGCCTTGTTTTCCTCATTGCTAAATTTGGGTGTATCCATTGGGTTGCTGTTTATAATGTCTGGTTGGTTGACATTGTTTTTGGGGTTGTTGGGAGTTGTGATTTTGTTTTTGGTTAGTCGATTAGAAGGCAGAACTAGGGTCCTCAGTTATCAGGCTGAAGAATCAAGTCGTATTGCTGGAACTCACTTTTTAGAATCCCTCTACGGTATCCGTTTGGTGAAGCAAGGTGGCCAGGAAAAACGTGTTCGTAAAAAATATCAGGAATATGCCTGGACTAGAGAAACTTCAAGCATTAATCTACAAGATTATCAGGAAATCAGTGGTGCTATCTCACGGTTTAGTGGTTTCGCGGCCTTGATTGCAGCTGCCTACGGGGCGAGTTTTTTATCAGGCATTAACCTGCTGGAAAACGTGGGCTTAGGGATTGGATATATTTATTTGGCGATGCGCATGTTTAATGCCGTCAACGGAATCCAAACATTGCGCTTGCGAATCTCCTCCATGGTGCCCCAGTTTATGATGGTTGCCGAATTCTTGTTAGACGAGCAAAACTTGGAAGCTGATGTTGTGGTACCTAAGTCGGCAATTGACAGAATTGAAAACAGAATTTCGGTTGAAAACCTGTCATTCAGGTATGACCTAGAAAAAGGCGTTTTGGATGATGTGTCCCTGAATTTTCCCGTGGGTACGATGACGGCCTTAGTCGGGCTTTCTGGATCGGGGAAGACAACTTTGCTTGAATTGTTGGCTAAGATTCGTAATCCTCAGAATGGGAAAATCCTAATCGATGGTACTGATCTCAGTGA
>CAYWIC010000038.1:0-35277 GCA_964458115.1 uncultured Anaerolineales bacterium
GAGATTATGTCAATTTAGGATGATATAGAGATTATGCACATGTTGGAGAAAGTAAAGATTACGAAATTAATGCTGTAGATGGGGGAAAATATTATTTAAAGTTAGGAAATACAAATGCTGAAAATGGAATATTTACATGGTCTATTTGGAATAATGAAGGCTATTACTATTATTTTGGTCTAGAACTTCAAAACCAGCCAGCTACTACTGATGCTTATTACACTTCCAGCATCTCTGGGCAAGCCTGGATACGGGTATGTGTAGATAAGAAATGGGAATCAGTTTTTAGCTATACACTCGAGATTTTCAATATCAATATTACTCCATAGTGTTCGTGACAATTTTCAACGAGTTGAGTGGATTGTCTATGCGGAATTGAAAATATACACACTGACAAGGAAAAACTAATGACTAATAATCATTATCCATATGTGAATCACATGAACATTCTCTATGTGCCCCTGCAACTCATAGATATCCAATCGCTAGTAGAAAAATGCACCGACAAATGGTATAACCAAACGCTTTGTCAGGTAAATGGCTCGGTAGTTCGACTTGGTATATTGCATGGTGAATATCATTGGCACAAGCATGACAAAGAGGATGAATTTTTCTTTACGCTCGATGGAAAGCTAATCATTGAGTTGGAGAATTCTGATTCTGTTGAATTACTTCCCCAACAAGGATTTGTCGTTCCAAAGGGTGTTGTTCACAAAACAAAGGCACCAGACAAAACGATTGTTCTCATGATCGAGACGGCTGGCATCATCCCTACCGGAGATGCATAACCAACGCTGTCTGCGTAGCCAGGGGGGTAGCTAAGCAAAAATTCTTTTCGTTAGATGTTTCAATTGCTACGCTCTCTGTGCCAGTCGCAGGCGTGTCCACTAAGGGTGTGCTGGTAGCACGGCGTTTCAGCATGAAAACTACTAATGCTATTAGATAGCCCTCGGTGGGAATGGTTGGCCCTTGTGTATTTGTACTAAAACGATCATAATTGGGATAATGACTTTAAAATGAATACCATTTGGAATGGTTAAATGAAGAATCAAACCCATATTCTCGCTATCGCCACTGGCGCATTTTTGTTATTTGTCCTCTTGGTTGCTGGGATTCAATTGATCATCTTTGCTGAATCTGATTTAGTGCGGGGAGCATCAATATTTTCCGGAGCTTCCCTCGATGCCCCTTATCGGATCGCCATCGATGTGACCCGCGTAAATACCCTGAATGGCGAAATTACCATGCGAGTAGACATAATTCCTGATGAGAAATATCTCGACCCTCAGGGCCAACTGAGCGAAAAGATCGTACTGATCATTGAATCTTTATCGGGCGCCAAACAAGTCGTTTTTGAAGAACGCTCAACGATAAATCCCTTTACGGCCACTATTCAGATACTTGGGAAACCAAATGATTATCCCCTGGATAAATACTCAGCGTATCTTGCCCTGCGTTTGCATGGACCAGAATCAGACGATGAACAAATCCTCCTCTCACCAAGGATTCCATTTATCGTAGCAATTTCGGCAGATATTCCCGGTTATTCGCTAGAATTTGTAGATTTGATCGATGAAATCAGTGATCTTCAAGTAGAACTCGAAGAAGAACTATCGAGTGCCGAAATGGAAGAAGGTCTTACCGATGAAATTGACCCAGACTCTGAAGTAACCGAAGAAGATTCTCTGGATGTGGTTTCGATCGCCAAGAGTGAAAAAGATCTATCGGATGAGAACTCGTTTGTTGGTATTCTGGTTGAGGTTACTCACTCCGGGGTGGTTTTGGCTTTCATCATTTTCTTGATGCTCTTACAGTGGGTTCTGGCATTCATTGCCTTCATCATCGCCCTCTCGACCATCATTCAAAAGCGGGATGTCAAGATCATCAATTTCAGTTGGTTAGGGGCCTTGTTGTTTGCCCAAATCGCGCTACGTAACGCCATGCCAGGTACACCTAAAGTGGGCACATTGGGCGATTCATTATCCTTCTTTTGGGTTTTGGGCATAATTACAATTTCTATGTTGGTATTGGTAGGAGTATGGATCTTCCGTGGAGAATGATTGTGAGGAATGATGATGCAGAGTGATGCGAAAAAAGTTGATCAATATTTTGATGAGGTCCCCGTGGAACGGGTAGAAGCACTTAAGCAGCTGCGCCAGCTTTGCCAGGAGGAGTTATCCAACTATGAGGAAAGCATGGAGTATGGCATGCCCAGTTATTCCAAAGACGGCAATGTCGAAGTTGCGTTTGCCAGCCAAAAGAACTATATCTCATTGTATATTCTCAAGGAGCCTGTGATGGACAAACACCGCCCTGCTTTGGCTGACCTCAATCTTGGCAAGGGCTGCATCCGTTACAGCAAGCCGGAGAAGATAGATTTCGATATCGTTCGAGAATTGCTGAAAGATAGCTACCTCTCGGATGCGGAGATTTGCTAAGAAGAGAAGATGCTATGCCGACAGAATTCGAAGTATCTGGATTGATCCCCGCAACCCCTGAAGATGTGTACAAGGCCTGGCTGGATTCGGATCAACACGAAAAAATGACCGGGAGTCCTGCCAAGGTATCGGATCAGGTTGGGGGGGAGTTCATAGCTTGGGATGGCTACATCGCAGGACTGAACCTTGAACTGGAACCGTACTCACGCATTCTGCAGAGCTGGCGCACAACTGAGTTTGATGAAGCTGACCCCGATTCGATGTTAGAGATCAAATTTGATGTACAGCATGATGGGACATTGGTTACGATTCGGCATACGAATCTTCCAGATCATGGAATGCAATATCAGCAGGGCTGGATTGATGCATACTTTACACCGATGAAGGCTTACTTTTGATGCAGTATGTTCATCTAGAATGGGGTGAGATTGAGATGATTGCGGTATAGGATCGCGTGGAGATTTAGGGGTATGAACTGTTGGTGGGAGGGGCCAGTAATACAAACTATTTGCTGAGTTCCAATCGATGCCAAGCTGTAAAGAATTTTGATGATGCATTGAAATTAATAATGGGGGATAACGACAATAATTGACAATATGCTGCGAAAGATTAATTTGGGTGCTATGTTGTAATTTTCGCCATCGATATTGGTGATAATTGGAGCGTAAAAAATTGTTGTCACATTGCTGCAATATAGTATAATACGATCGACAATATCCAATTAGATGCGTATGACTAAAGGAGGTCAGCATGTCTAGGGAAAGTTTCAGCGATTTACAGCACAAGAAAATGAAGTGGTGGTTTCATGTCTATGATTCCAACCAGAGCGGATATCTGGACAAGGATGATTTTTATGATTATTTGAATAAATGGGATGAAATCTTTAGTTTGGATCAAAAACCTGAAATCAAACAAAGGCTTCATGATATCCAAACTGGTTTTTGGCAGTTGTTGTTGGAAACCGTTGACAAAAATGATGATGGCGTTATCAGCCTGGAAGAATGGCTGGATTGGTTGAGCGACTTAGCACCGGTCTTGAAGTCAAATTATGATGAGACTGGCGAAATACCCTACGCCGATTGGGGAAACCTGACATATGATTTAATGGATGATGACGGTAGTGGAGAGGTATCCAGCGCTGAATATTTCAAGTATATTAGTTCATTAAGGGCAGACGAGGGTGATGCAAAATTCGCCTGGAGTAAGTTTGATCCCCAACAAAAAGGATATATCACGCGCGATGAGTTCTTGAGCTATCTATGTCAATTCTGGCTGAGCGAAGATTCATCTGAAGCGGGGAATTACTTCCTGGCCCCACCACGCGACCTGTACTAAAACCCCTCTAAAAATATATCTGGGAGAGTGCCATAGAGTAAAATATCTGCAGACGAAAATCTATATAGAATTCGCGAGGTGATGCAGTGTTTATTTTGCTCTTTGTCTTTGTCATCTTCACTATTGTGAGTGCTTTTCTGCAAGCTAGCGACAGCCCGTTTAAGAATTATTTCAGCCCATTGCTGATTTTGTTCTGCGGGCTGTTTGTTTTGGGCGGGGCGTTTATGAGCAATGCCCCCGCAGACATCGGGATTGTTTCTGACATCAGTCTTATGCTTTCTACCGCGGTCTTATGATAGAACCGAATATAAATGCCGGGGAAATTGCCATCCTTGGCATCCCCTTTGACCTTAATTCCTCGTTCACCCGAGGCCCCGCCTTGGCGCCACCTCGCATTAGGGAAGCCTTGTATAGTGAATCGGCCAATATGTGGACGGAGAATGGGATCGATTTGGATGGAGCTGATCGCTGGAAAATTATCGGAGACCTGGAGTTTTCTAACAGCAAAGTTGCCTTCGAAGAAATCGAATCTGCTCTTAGAGAAATCCTGAAGCGTGATGCGCGCGCCATCTCTCTGGGGGGCGATCACTCGATCACCTACCCCATCCTCAAGGCCTACGCCACGAAATACTCACAACTTAATATCGTGCAATTCGATGCCCATCCCGATCTGTATGACCATTTAGATGGACATCGACTTTCGCATGCCTGCCCCTTTGCTCGCATCATGGAAGATGGCCTGGTGCGACGCCTGGTACAGATCGGCATTCGCACGATCACCGGCCATCAGCGTCAGCAGGCTGAGCGTTTTGGTGTCGAGGTCATTGAGATGCGTGACCTGAGCCCAATCGAGCGGCTGACCTTCGATGGCCCAGTATACGTATCCTTTGATATGGATTGCCTCGATCCAGCTTATGCTCCAGGTGTATCCCATTACGAACCAGGAGGGCTGAGTACCCGAGCTGCGTTGACCATGATCCAGACCTTGAGAGCAGAGATCGTCGGTGCCGATATCGTCGAATACAACCCCCTGCGCGACCCCTTGGGGATCACTGCCATGGTCGCGGCAAAGCTCTTGAAAGAGATCTTGAGTTTAATGCTCAAGCAAAGTGACGTGGGGTGAGAGATATGATTGCTTCAGGCAAAAAGGTGCTACTTCTTGGCCTGATGGCAATTGTTTCGTAGATCAAATTTAAGGCAGGCCACCTGAATTTCCTGCGGGCGAGGGGCTCCGCTTTTGGATATGCTAAGACTCCTAGCATTGATTTCGAAGGATCAGAGTATGGTTATGGATGGTTCGTAGGCGAATTATTCGAGAGACCTGTATTGTTTCACGGGGGCGGCTTGTCAGGTTATACTTCTATGTGGATGCATTTTCCGGAAGAGCAATTGACGATCATCGTCTTGCGCAATCAGGGCATGTGGATGTACGATGGTCTGGAAAAGGAATTGGCTGGATTGATATTTGGCGAGGACGAATGATGAATGTAGACTCTCTTAGAAAATCTTTGAACAAAAACAAACCGAATTGCGTGAGGTCATGTTGAGCTTCGATCAGCACGATTATGCGCTCGAGCTGTTTATGGAAATTCATGCCGCGCTTCACTCGGCTAAAGTCACAACGCCTGAGACGGAATCTCTTGAAGATCTCATCCTGGATGATATGGCAGAGGATCAGATCCGCCGAATCCCACGTGGCAGTGAGCACTCCGTTGCGTGGACAATCTGGCATATCGCTCGAATCGAGGATATCGCCATGAACATCCTGGTGGCAAATGAGCAGCAGCTCTTCTTGGAGAATGATTGGCTCAGCAGATTGAATATTGTATACAAAGATTCTGGTTTTGCGATGGATGATCAGGGAGTCGCGGAATTGAGTACCACGATTGACCTCGAAGCTTTACGCGCCTACCGTGTTTCTGTTGGGCGCAAAACCCGGGGCATCGTAAGACAGCTAAAGTCGGATACCTTAAAAGAAATGACTGAGCATGAAAGATTACAGCGCATATACGATGAAGGAGCAGCCGGACCCGAGGCCAGCGGACTGATCGATTATTGGAGCAAGCGCACGATCGCCGGGCTGCTGTTGATGCCAGCCACCCGACACAATCTTATCCATTTGAACGAGGCCCTGAAACTGAAGAGAAGGCGCTGAATAACACTCCAGACTTACGGGATGAACTCCGATATCTATTTCATACGATGTCATTGCGATTGGTTAGAGAGACACTTTAGTGCTCCCTCAGTGTAACAAGAGAGTGATTTGATGAGGAGAGTGTCAAAGGAAAGTGCTTGATTTTCTCGAGACTCTCGAGGATGAGCAACTGAATAAATCGATTTTATAATCTATTTGAGAAATTAAACTTCTATACTTGCGGGTAGGATGACGTCCGAGGAGCATGAGATGAAAATTGCAGTTGGCAGCGATATGAAAACCCATCTCACCGATGTGGTGATTGAAGATTTAAAGCAAAGGGACTTCGATGTCGATCTTTACGGGGCGCTGGTGGTTGAGCCGGCACCCTGGTCACGGGTCGCAGTCGAAGTTGCTGAGAAGGTTTCCTTGGGGGAGTATCAACATGCGGTCCTTTTTTGTTGGACAGGGACCGGTATTAGCATGGCAGCCAACAAAGTGCGCGGCATCCGTTGCGCGTTGTGTGGGGATGCTGAAACCGCGCGCGGCGCTCGCCTTTGGAATGATGCCAATGTTCTGGCAATGAGCATCCGCACGACCTCGGAGTGGGTTGCCACTGAAATTCTGGATGCCTGGTTCCAGACATCTCCCAGTGAAGATGGTGAGGACGTGGCCTGTATTGATTACATACTGGAAGTGGAAGAAAAATACTTTCTACCAGTTGAACCTAAGCAATGATTAGACTGAATTTTCACTTTCAAAGCTTTGAATTGAATCAACAATGCATTTCGAATACCAATTGAAAAGATTTGTATTTGTGGCGATGCTGGTGATTGGATTCGTTCTGGCAGGTTGCGAATTAAGCCCGCAGAGACAGCAGGTAGAGACCCCCACTGAAAGCTTGGTCGTCATTTCAACTTTCACACCCACGGCGACCGAATATATTGAGCCATCACCTACGCCCGCCCCAACGCAAACTGCAACCGTTACCCGCACCCCAACAATCACACTGACGCCAACCGAGGCTCCCATAGGCTCTTTCGCCCCATTCGAGGCATTCCAAGAGCAATCTCTGGGCGTGATTTACGATCTGACAGTATCACCTGAAGGTGTCCTGTGGTTGATCACAGACATGGGTTTGATCAGCTACACAGCAGGTGATTGGACAACCCATCCTGGGCATGGCGATATCGTCCTGGGATTCGATGATTTTGGCCGAACCTGGGTTACGACCAAAGAAAGCGAAACGATTTCAGCTTGGGACGGCGCAGATTGGCAAATCTATGGTTTGGAAACAGGTTGGTCACCCGCTGGTCCGATTTGGCGATCTGGGCCGTATGCGTCGGTTAGTGAGCATCTGATCACCGATGAGAGAGGTCGCGTCTGGTTGGCGACAAACCGCGATGTGCGCAGGTTCGAAGGCAAGGTTTGGCGCATCTACGACCCGGATGATGTGGGATATTACCCCTCGGAAGAGATGCTCGAAGATGGATTCAGCTATTCCCTAACGGACATGGCTATCGACAGCGCAGGTGATGTATGGATTGCAGATTGTGCCTGGATGGGTCCGGGTCCCGTTGGTCAGGGGGCGCGCTGGTACACAGGCCGCTATTGGTGGGGCCGCAGTTCTCAAGTAGTGTCATCGGGCTGCGTCGAGGATATCGAGGTCGACGAAGATGGCAACATCTGGATTGGT
Source organism: uncultured Anaerolineales bacterium (assembly GCA_964458115.1). GTDB lineage: Bacteria > Chloroflexota > Anaerolineae > Anaerolineales > UBA11858 > NIOZ-UU35. The sequence goes on from CAYWIC010000038.1 coordinate 7,604, forward strand.
GTGGATGAGACTCTGTGGCGTTACTCCCCGTGGCGTGGCTGGCGAAGGTTCGATCCCCCTGAAATTGATCCCAGTTGGGGCGCGCGCTGGGGCTTCATTACGGAAATTATTTTGGGTGGAGACGGTACCGTTTGGGTCACACTATCTCCTTGTGGTGGAGCTAGTTGTGATACGGGAAAATTTTACTTATACCGGGTACAGGAGGGAGAGTGGACACTGGTCAGCGAGGAGGGTCCCGGTGATCTGGCTCTATCAGCCTCAGGTGAAGGCTGGCTTTGTGCTGGCAACTCTATTTATCGTGTGACGACAGAAAGGGTAGAGCTTGCCGTGGACCTAAGCCCGTTTTATTGTATTATCGAGATGGATTCAAGTAGTCGGACATGGATGGCCCAACCGGGACAGTCACAGCTTTGGATGGCTGACACTCTGGATGGTGACGAATGAGAGGAATATCTTATGCCGAGTATCCGAATTAATGACCTCGAAGTGAATTATGAGATCGCGGGAGATGGGCAGCCGCTAGTATTGATCCATGGCCTCGGTTCGAGCTTGCGCGATTGGGAGATGCAAGTGCCTGAGTTTTCCAAACACTATAAAGTGGTCACATTTGATGTGCGCGGGCATGGCCGGTCATCAAAACCGCGCGGACCATATAGTATCTCCATGTTTGCTGATGACGCTGCAAACTTGATGCGTGAATTGGATATCGTGCCGGCACATGTTTTGGGAATCTCCATGGGGGGAATGATCGCTTATCAACTCGCAGTAGATTACCCAGAATTACTGCACAGTTTAATTGCCGCTAACTGTACTCCGGAATTGTTAATGCAAACCTTCGGGGAGCGCTTTCAAATGTGGCAGCGCCAGTTGATCGTGAAACTCATCGGTATGCGCAAAATGGGTGAAGTACTCAGCCAGCGATTGTTTATCAAGCCGGAGCATGATGAGTTGCGCAAAATTTTTGTGGAGCGCTGGGCCGAAAACGATCCCAAGGCCTATTTGGCTGCAACGCGTTCGTTGGTGGGATGGAGTGTGGTTGACCAATTGGAAGAATTGGAAATCCCAACGTTGATCATTGCTGCCGATGAAGACTACGCATTTTTTGGGGACAAAGAGACGTACGCAGCTATGCTGACGGATGCGAAAATGGTGGTCATCGAAGATTCGCGCCATGCCACTCCGGCAGAACGCCCGGAACTGTTCAACCGGGCGGTAGTGGAGTTCTTGGCGGGCAGATCTTAATGATGGGTAAAATACAAGGGGCTGTGTTGTGTCATCCTGAGCGAAGCGAAGGATCTGGGAATTTGATAGGAGAGATTCTTCGTCTCTTCGGAGCCCAGAATGAAATCAAGGGTAGATAACTCGCACAACAGAGAAGTTAAACTCGCGTCGTTGACCAATGTGTTTTTCGAACGGTATTAGTTCTCTAGCGGTATTGTCTGGCCAAATTGCCTGCTCTATAATGATCGTGGATTCTTAAGGAGGAACACCCCATGGATAAAAACGCCCGATATTTCAAACCAGGTAGACTGCTCATTGTTTGCTTGATCCTCACGGGGATTGTGATGAGCGCCTTTGCAACACCTGTGTCCGCAGAAACCGAAGAGCCTCCCGTGGTAGAATTTGAGCTCTCTGATGAGAGTGTCACCATTCAGGATGTATTCCTCTGGGATGATACTTTTGGATGGGCTGTGGGAGCCAAAGGTGAAGCAGAGAACACGCGACCCGTTATCATGCTGACTGAGGATGGTGGTGTCAGCTGGGTGGAGGTGGATTCGGGGATAAAGACAGGTGTCCTCGTCACCGTCAATTTCACGGATCCTATGACTGGGTATGCTGCGGGCCAGGATTGGGGTGGAGAAGTCCCCACATTGATTCTGCGCACTCAAGATGGCGGTCAGACCTGGGAAAAAGCCAAGCTACCACAAGTATTCGGCAGTGTCGACGATGTATATTTCTCAGAAGCCGGCTTGGGGTGGAGCGTCGGCTTTGATTTTGGTAACTTCCACTCTTTGCTGCTGCGCTCTGAGGACGGGACCACCTGGGATGAACAGGACCACCCCTCCCATGAGGAAGCGGGCCTGTTTGGAATCACATTCCCCTCCGAAGATGTTGGGTTTGCCGTGGGCAGTTATGGTTGGGAAAACCCGACACCGTATCTGATCAAGACCACCGATGGCGGTAATACCTGGTCCGAGCTTGAGGTCCCGCTAGAGGAGGCCATGTTATCCGATGTGCTTTTCTTGGATGAGCAATCTGGTATCGTGATTGGGAGCAGCGGAGACCTGGGGGTGATCCTGGTGACCGAGGATGGCGGAAGCAGTTGGGAAATTTCTGAGTTCTCTGGTTCGACAGTTTATATGCGCAAAATTTTCTTCTATGAAACGATGCTTATGGTGTTTGCGAACATCTGCGATAAGGACTACGTGTGCAAGGCCTTGATTTTGGGCTCGAAAGATGGAGGAAAGCTGTGGGAAGAAGTCATGCGCTTGAATGCCAAAGCAACCGCAGTCAATCAAGGCGCAAATGCTACAGACAAAATACTGGCCGCATACAAGGATATCAACACGATTCTAAAGAAAGCGCATTGGTCGTATTATTACGATAGCGTCCCTTAGACAATCGGAAGAAAAATGGCCGGATGACGATAAACAGCATCCGGCTATTTTTATCGTTACCTGCATGGAATGATCACAGTGAAGGGATTGTATCCTGGATTGTCCTCGAAATGAGGTCTACTAAGGTTTCGATCTGAGTCTCTGTTATTGTAAATGGGGGACCTATCATGAAGTGGTCTCCGCGGGTCCCATCAACAGAGCCAGAACCTGGGTAGATGATCAACCCGTTGCGCATGGCTTGATCGGCGATTTTGACTCCGAGCTGGATTTGAGGATCGAATGGCTCCTTGCTCTCCCGCTCTTTGACCAATTCTACTCCCCACATCAGACCAATGCCGCGAATATCCCCTGACCATTGGAGATGCCCAACTCGATTCATGAGAAGTGATTGCAAAATCTCTCCTTTGCGTTTCAATTCTGTGACTAGGTCATTTTGTCTAAGATACGCCAACGTTGCCAGTCCAGTTGCGGTACCGACGGTATGGTGGGTGTAGGTGCCGCCGTGGATGAAATCTCTGGTTGTAGCGGCAATCAAGTCGGCATGCTGGCTTTTGACTCCTAGAATGCTGAGCGGGAAATAACCTCCTGCCGCGCCCTTACCGATGGTGATGATATCGGGCTCGACATCCCAATGCTCCATGGCAAACCACCTGCCTGTGCGCCCCATGCCCGTCATGACTTCGTCTGCGATCAGCAGCACATCAGAACGGTCACAGATTTGGCGGATTTTGGGCCAGTATTCATCAGGGGGGACAGCGCCCCCAAGGGTTGCTCCGCTGACAGGCTCAGCAATAAACGCGGAGACATTCTCGGCTCCCCGGAACAAGATTTCATCTTCTAGCGCGGTTGCGCAGCGTAATTCACACGCTGGATATTTCAACTGGAAAGGGCAGCGGTAGCAATAGGGCGGTGGGATATGGGGCATATCCTTGAACATGCTCGTGAATTTATCGCGCATTTTGGGTTTGCCTGTTACGGCTAGCGCTCCCAATGTGGCACCATGATAAGACCCCCAACGGGAGATGGTCAGGTGTCGGTCATGGTGCCCACGGCTGATCTGAACCTGGCGAGCAAATTTAATGGCAGCCTCAACGGCCTCCGAACCGCTGGTTAGGAAATAGAATTTCGCATCGGGTATCGGGCAAAGCGCGTCCAGTTCTCTTGCATATATTTCAGTGCTCTCACTGGTAAACATGGTTCCATGTATGTAGGAGACCTGCGCTGCTTGTGACGTCATCGCTTTCACTACGCTATCGACGCCATGTCCGATATTGGCTACCAGCGCGCCTCCAGAACCATCCAGATAGCGGTTGCCGTGTTCATCGAACAGATAGACACCTTCGCCTCGAACGATCTTGGGGTGTGGGTGGAGCATGCGCCGGTAAAAGACTGAGCTTTGGAGATGTAAGTGTGCCATGGTAATATTCTTTTCTAGATTTTGAATATAGTGATATTGTAGACGAAAATCTGGAGTTTATCGCATGCAAGAGAAAGTAATCATTACCGCCGCGTTGACTGGGTCTGCGCCAACCAAGGAGATGAATCCGTCTGTCCCGTACTCCCCTGAGGAAATTGCAGATTCGGCTGTCGAATGCTGGCAGGCAGGGGCTGCCATAGCCCACATTCATGTCCGAGACCCCCGCACTGGGAAGGCCAACTCCAAGCTCGAGTTATTTCAAGAAGTGGTAGAACGGATTCGCCATCGGTGTGATATCTTGATTAACCTAACTACGACAGGCTTTCATCTTGCAGGGAATCCCGAAGACCTGATCGAAACGCGCCTCGCTGCCCTTTCGCTGCAGCCCGAAATTTGTTCCCTCGATATTGGGACGCTAAATTTCCGTGAAGGAGTCTTCGTCAACACTCCTGAATGGGGGGAATTGGCTGCCGAGCGAATGGGTGAATTGGGGGTCAAACCAGAGATCGAAGTATTTGATAGTGGCCATATATCGCAAGCGAATGATCTCATCAAACAGGGATTGATCGCTGAACCACCGTATTTTCAACTCTGCATGGGAGTTCGCTGGGGAATCGAGGCTTCGATTGAAAATTTGTTGTTCATGAAAAACAAGCTGCCAGCGAATGTGCTCTGGTCCGTTCTGGGTGTCGGTCGCTGGCAACTGCCGATGATCACGATGGGAATATTGTTGGGCGGTCACGTACGTGTCGGGTTAGAGGATAACCTTTACTTCAGAAAAGGAGTCTTAGCCAAGAATAATGCGGAGCTTGTAGAAAATGCAGCCGACCTGATCCATCTTCTTCAGCGGGAGGTTGCCTCACCCGCAGATGCTAAGGTAATCCTTGGTATTTGAGAGGTTGTGAACTCGCGATGGTGTGCGACAAGCCGCCGTTCCTTGCGTATATTGGGATATAACCACATTTCAGGCAATTGAATTGGAGGATTTTCTGATGAAGAAATTGATTTTCTGTGTCATCATAGCCATGGCTATGATGCTTTCGGCATGCGCCGCGCGCGTGGTTCGCGGTTCTGGAAATGTGATCAGCGAGACCAGGAACGTAAGGAGCTTCGAGCGAATCGATGTTTGCTGTGGGATGGAATTGATCCTTAGCCAGGCTAACCAAGAGAGTCTTGAAATCGAAGCGGAAGACAATATCATCGCTGAGATCAAGGCGCGAGTGGTTGGTGATACGTTAGAAATTGGATATATCGAACAATATCCCGAAACCGCTTATTGGCCTACGAAACCGATTCGCCTGTACCTCTCAGCGGAGAAAATTAGGGAGATTGAAATCTCTGGAGGTGGTGAGCTCGATGCATTCGATATTGAAACCGATAGCTTTGATCTGCATTTAAGCGGTGGAAGCGATGCGGAGATCGATGCTTTGAATGTCGATGATTTCGACCTCGATGTTAGCGGGGGCGGGGATGTAAAGGTATCTGGTCAAGTAATAGAGCAACGCATCGACCTAAGCGGGGGCAGCAGTTACGAGGCGAGTGAATTGGAGAGCGAGGAAGCTGTGATTAATGTAAGCGGCGGAAGCAATGCTGAAATTTGGGCTACCGAAACCGTTGATATCAATGCCAGTGGAGGTAGTACGGTTACCTATTATGGGCAGCCAATTCTGAACAGCAATACATCTGGAGGCAGCAACGTAAAATCTCTTGGGAGCAGGTGATAGCAGCTTTCGAGTTTATCTTTCCAACGGAGGGACGGGTATGGAGCAATGCACTCCACTCGTCCTTTTTTTCTTTGAAAACCTGAAAAACGTCAGGGCTTTCTTGAAGTACTGCCTCATGTGTCATTGCGAGAGCACACTTTGCGTCCCTTTGGGAAGCCCAAAACAATCTGAAGGTTTCTTGACGTGAGATTGCTTCGTCGCCCCAAAACGGCTCCTAGCAATGAAAGCCGATGGCTGTTCTCTTCGACTTTATGAAAGCCGTGGAAAAACGTAGCAAAAAATCTATTGGGTCTCCAGGAAACGCCGTGGGACTATCCAGATTTAGGGGTGAGTGGGGGCTCCGCACCCCACTCACCCCTAAATCTGGGGGATCACCCCGGCAATTCCTAGAGAGCCAATAGATTTCCGCGCGATAATCAATTACAATGTAAGATGAATCCGAACGCGCTGTGTCCGCAACCATTCATTAGGGATAATAATCTGCTTCATGAAAACACGCTATCGATATTATCTTTCCATGAGCGTGGGGATACTGGTACTCATATTCTTGATCTACCAAATAACCGGTGCGCCACTTTCCATTGACAATTCCGCCATATTCAGTTTATTCGTATTGCTGATCGTATTTACTACCGCATTTGGGGTACCCTTTGGGGGTGGCACGGTTTCATTTTTGCCCATGTCCACAATTGCCGCGCTTCTGATAATCGGCCAAATTCCGGCCGGCTGGGCGGCGTATCTGGGGGCGATCCTTCACCAAGTCGTCCGCCAAGGTTTTGGAAAACGCATCGGGGTGCCAAAGATTCAATCCCGAATTGGTGCGATTGCCGTTGCGCTGGCTAACGCTGGCATTCAGGGCATCAGCCTCCTGGTTGGTGGAATGGTGTATCTTTGGGCTGGTGGGAAGATTCCCTTCGAGACCATCTCCTCCCAAAACTTATTCGCCATGATTGTTCTTATCTTTGCATATATGGGGATGAATCTAATGCTGGCAGGGGCTTATATGGCAGCCAGAAGTGCTGCTGCGCTTAAGATGTACTTACGCTCACTGCCAACCTTGCTTTTGTATGAAGTCGCGCCCCTAATCTTCCTGCCCCTATTCCCTTTGGTTCATGCACAATTTGGATTTGGTATTTTCTTAATGCTGACAGCCGGCATCGTAGCCTCTTCGCTGATCGCTCGAAATCTCGCCCTGACGTCGCGGGGGCTAGAGCGACGAATTCAAGAACTTGACAGCCTGCAAGCTGTTGGTCAGGCGTTGAGTGCGAGTCTGCGCCTCGATGAAATCTTACCCGCCGTGTATGATCAGGTATCAAAATTGATGCCCGTGCACAATTTCTATGTGGCATTGTATTTTCCGGAGGAAGACGAAGTTACGTTCCCGCTGGTTATCGAAGACAGACAAACTATTAAGTGGCGCTCACGCAAAGCAGGCGGTGGACTGACCGAGTTCATTTTGCGGAAAAAAGAACCGCTCCTGATTTCTGCCAATGTTGATGTGAAGCTTGCTCAATTGGGCATTGAGCACATCGGCACAGCTGCGGCTTCCTGGCTTGGAGTTCCATTGCTCAGCGGAAATGATCCACTGGGCATTATTGCGGTGCAATCTTATACTGACACCGAGTTGTACGATGAGCACCACAAAGATATTTTGGAGACAATCGCGACTCAGGCGGCTATTGCAATTCAAAATGCACGCCTCTATGAGAGAACCGACGATGCTTTGTCCCGTAGGGTGCAGGAATTAAACTCCATATTACGCACTTCTGCTGAGGGAATGTTGATGCTCAATCTGGAATTTCGCGTGCTAGCTGCCAACCGAGCATTGGCCAACTTCTTGATGATTCCCTTGACTGAATTATCGGGCGGGGAGTGGGGATCCATTCAATTAACAGATACCTCCCCTTTGTTATCTCAGTTGGGTTATACCATAGCAGAATTGCGCGCAGAAATCGAATCCTTGTCTGCAGGAGACCAGGATGAGATGAAACGCGGCATCCAATTAAGCGGCCCTCCAGAACTCCACCTCGAACGGACCCTAACGCCCGTGCTTGACAAGAAAGATCAGATTGTGGGCTGGCTATTGGTCTATCGAGACATTAGTGAAGAGGTCAAATTGGCTCGCTTGAGAGAGGACATGGTTCATATGCTCGTCCATGACCTGCGTTCTCCGCTGACGGTTCTGCGGGGCAGTTTTGGGGTGCTACGCAATGACCTCGCAGAAAATTCTACTTCCAAAGAGTCTCAGGCGCTTCTTGGGATGGCTGAACGGAGCACGGACCGCATGATGAGTATGGTGAACGGATTATTGGATATCGCCAAGCTCGAAGATGGACAAATGCCGCTTTATACAGAGACGGTTTCCATTCGGGAGCTAATTGACGATGTCCAATATCGTGTTGCGAAACTTGCTGATCAAGCCGGGATCAATATCGAAGTGGAAGCTGATGGTGAACTCCCCGATCTACAAGTGGACCCCAAGCATATTCGGCGGGTATTAGAGAATCTCATCGACAATGCCATCAAATTTACACCAGACGAGGGTTGCATTAAGATTATGGCTCGGCTCGAGAGAGAAAGCTATCCACCGGTGATGCAAATTTGCGTTAGTGATACAGGCCCTGGTATATCCGAAAAGGCACAAATAAATCTCTTTAAAAAATTTCAAACGGACGCTGGGACGAAAAGTCGCCGAAGAGGCACTGGTCTTGGTTTAGCCTATTGCAAGTTGGTAGTCGAGGCGCATGAGGGCGCTATTTGGATCGAAAGCAAGGAAGGGCAGGGGGCAACATTTTTCATGCGCTTACCTGTACATCGATAATATAGTACTCAAGTGTTATTTATTATCCTTATGAATTGGTTTATATCTTTAAGGAGTTACGCACTTGAAGCGGATTGGGCTGGGAATAGGGGGCGAAGCCCCCACCCCCTATTCCCAGCCATTTTCTCGCTGAACTACGTAAGTCCTTTCTTTAATGTTTCAGTAGAATCGGAATAAATGGAAACACAGACTTCTCAGATTGATCTTCTCTCTATCCAAATCTACTGAAAACCTACCATGTCGCTGAACCTGCTCTTGCTTGGTATTGAATTATATGTGCTAAGCGCTGTTGTGATAATCCAACATCGCTTGCGATCACGCTATGGATTAACCTGGCTGTTGATCTTCCTTGGAGGCTTAATTGCTGCAGTGCATATGTCAGCGCCCCTGGGAATCTACGTGCAGTCGATTCAAGACATAAACTTTACTGTACCTTCGAATGTATTAGTTCCAGTAATTCTCTTGGCAATCTTGCTTATTTATGTCACGGAGGGAACTGCTCCGGCACGCCTCGCAATTTGGGGTGTGGTGGTCGTTATTGTGTTGCTATTACTCGTACGCACAAGCCTGCCGAATCACCTAGCTTTGCCGGGCGGCGGCAACTTCAAGGGCTTAACAGTGGATGCGCCAGTTCTCCAGGTCGCTACGAGAAAAATGGCTGCCTCGATGATCACCTTCGTGATTGATATGTATGCTATGGCGATATTCTTTCAATTCGTCATCAATCGGTTTGGTCTCAGCGATCGCTTCATGGTATGGGATGCTCCACCAAAAAGCCGCGTGCCGATCTGGTTGGCGACACTCGCGGCATTAAATGGCGCTCTATGGGTTGATGCGTTGCTCTTTACTTTGTTAACGTATGCTGGCACTCCTAACTTTGCAAACATACTTCACGAACAGTTATTTGGGAAAACAGTCTCGGGGATCTTGCTATGGCCATTGGCATCAGTTTATCTCTATCGCTGTGTATCCGCTTTGCCGGACTTCAGGCGTATTGCCCGGCGCAGCTCTGTTGACGTGCTTTTTGGCGGTTACGGCAGGCTGGAAAATGAATTGGTCCGATCAGAGGAATCACTGCTGCGCCGTATGGATGAACTATCCGCAATCCATTCAATCTCACTGGATATGACCATGCCAGGAGATTTGGATAAGTTGTTCGAAAAGATCGTAGAGAGTGCGGCCCAAATATTGGCCGCGCCTTTTGGGGGATTGTATATGTGCGATGCAGAAAAAGAAGAAGTCCGCTGTATGGTTTGTTATCAAACACCCTCCGATTACACCGGGATCGTTCTCCAGTATGGAGAAGGTGTGGCAGGGATTGTGGCTGAGTCGGGCGAACCCTTGATCATCAATGATTACCAGAATTACTCAAACCGGGCGGCTGTTTTTGACGATGGCCAGTTCACTGCGGCGATCAGTGCACCTTTGATCTGGCATGGGAATGTGACCGGTGTGCTGCATGTATTGGATAACGTCGAAGATCGCAAGTTCGCGGAAGAAGAATTGGAGCTCTTATCCTTGTTCGCAAATCAGGCGGCGGTTGCTTTGGAAAACGCCCGTCTGTTGGTAGAAACCAATCAGAGCTTAGATCGCGAAAAAAAATTGACTGATATCGCTCGCTCACTCAGCAGCGGTTTGGATTTGCCGACAATGCTTCGAGACGTTGTACGCCTAACAGCCGAACTCATCGGGGCGGACGCAGGTGCCTTGGCTTTATTGGATTCTGATGGAGAGACAGTGCGTTTTCCTTACTTGTTTAATTTGCCATCGAGCCTGAGTGAGCAGCCACTACCTGATCCATTAGGGGTGACACGCAAAGTGATTCGTTCGGGGGATTCAGTTCTTCTAAGAAACTATTCTGAGTATCCCGAAGCAATTGCCGAATGGATTGAGGCTGGAGTCTGTAATGTGGTAGGGGTTCCGATCTGCAGTGGAGAAAAAGCCATCGGAGGATTAGGCTTAATGAGTTTATCTCCAGAGAACCAATTTTCCGAACGTGACCTTCTTCTGGCGGAATCAGTCGGTCGGCAAGCCGGAATTGCAATCCAAAGCACACTTCTCTTTGAAGAAACTCAACGGCAGATGAAGGAATTGGGGGCGGTATTTGATGCATCCCTTGATACAAGCAGTGTATTAGAAGTTGATATTCTTCTGGATCGCATCTACAAACAGGTGGAGAAACTTTTTGCACCGGATTCTTTCGCCGTTGTACGATATGATCCCGATGATGACCATTTGCAAGTATTGTTGGCAATCGAGGAAAATCAAAAACTTCCTGAATGGATAGGGGCAAAGTTTGCTTTGGGGGATGGAGGCCTAACCGGCTGGGTGATTCAGAATAGACAACATCTAATTATCAAAGATATCGAAACGGACCCGCTGCCTATTGAGCCAAAGCACAGTGGAAGGCCATCCTGCTCCTGGATGGGGGTGCCATTGCTGGCTCACGAACAGGTGCTTGGTGCGATCTCTGTGCAGTCATTTCAACCCAACATGTATGACCAAAGCCATTGCCGGCTCTTAGAGACATTAGCCAGCCAAATCGCGATTGCGTTGGAGAATGCTGATTACGCGACGGAGTTAGAGCGAAATCTTGCTGAAATGTCCGCCCTCTATGATCTGGCTCAAAAGACTACTTCGAGTTTGGAGACCGACGAGGTTCTCGTAACCATTGTCGAGAACCTCAGGGATATGCTATCGGCGAGAGCAGCAACCATTGTACTCCTCGACCCGAAAACCCAGATGCTCTCATTAGGAGCGACCGCCGGTGTCGCTCCACAATGGGTGCGCGAGTTCTCTTTGATGGTAGGTGAGGGTGTCAGCGGCAAGGTTGTTGAGACCGGCGAGCCAAGCTATGTCCCCGATACCTACGCTGATCCTGATTTCAAGTTTTTCAGCCGGGAAGTGCGTTCGCTGATGGTCGTTCCATTGAAGGCCAAGGATAGTATTATCGGCGCTTTGTCCATCGATAGCGACAAGCCCAATTCCTTCACAACTCGTGACGAACATCTCCTGACCATCGCAGCCTCCCAGGTGACCGTAGCCATTGAGAATGCTCAACTTTATTCCAAAGTCCAAAAGCTCGCTGTGACGGACAGCTTGACCCAGGTTGCCAACCGCCGCGCGTTCGATGCAGCATTGGAAAGCGAAGTTGTGCGCGCTACGCGCTATGGCCACCCGCTTTCGTTGATATTCATGGATATCGATGATTTCAAGATCTTCAACGATACCTATGGCCACCCTGCGGGTGATGTTCAATTGCGAGAAATTGCTGAAATTCTTCAGAGGAATGTTCGTCTCCCCGATATGGTCGCCCGCTATGGGGGTGAGGAATTCGTGTTGCTTTTACCACATACGGGTAAGCAGGGCGCTTGTTATTTGGCTGAACGAATCAGAATAGCCGCCGAATCCAAAGCCCTTGATTTAATGCCCAAAACAAAAACTATGCGGAAATCCGATGGATCGATCTCAGGTTATACACTTAGCATCGGTGTTGCATCGGTCCCCAATGATGCCCAATCGCCCAAGGGTCTGTTGCATGCCGCAGATGCGGGGGTTCTAGAAGCCAAGCGCGCTGGAAAGAATCGCGTTTGTGCAGCGTAGCTTAATCTCTGATCTCACCACTTAAAAATGATGAAACCATACCGTATTATAACTCTGCTTGGTATGGGTACCGCCATTTCCCTCTTAGGCGATTCGACCCTCTACACTGTGCTTCCTCATCCTTCAGTCGCCTCCCAGGTCGGTGTTAGCTTAGCCATGGTTGGCGTGCTTCTTGGCGTAAATCGAGGCGTACGCTTGTTGCTAAACGGTCCAGTGGGTCTTTTGTACGATCGCATGCCACGTCGCCCACTGATGATTGCATCATTAGGGATCGGATCTATTTCGTGTATGATCTATGCCATTGGCTCAGGGTTTTGGCCGCTTTTTGCTGGACGTGCCTTATGGGGCCTGGCGTGGTCACTCTTGTGGATAGGTGGAAATGCCGTTGTGCTCGATATTTCCACGCCTGAAGATCGTGGCCGATTGAGTGGCAAATTCCAGATGTGGTTCTTTGTTGGGGTTGCCTCGACCGCGCTTTTGGGCGGACTGATGACCGATCTGTTTGGATTCCGCAATGGGCAGTGGATCAGCGCGCTGCTGATTGGGTTGGCTGCCGTGTTGTGGGTTTTCCTGTTTCCAGAGACTCGCCCTGCTGTTCAGAATCCAGCTCCCATGGATTCTTCAAGCGACAACCGCACTCAAATCCCCTGGCAGACTGTTTTGACAGCCTCGCTGCCCACCTTCCTGGCGCGCTTCATCGCCTGGGGAGTTCTGGCTGCCACAGCCATCCTTTGGTTATCTAGCCTGTTTGGAGATGGTGTGCACGTTGCCGGGATCAACATTCCTATCGCCACCCTCACCGGGATTTATACCGCCCTGACTATGTCCACCAGTATCGCCAGTGCTCCCGCTGCGGGTTTCATCTCGGACCGCTCCGGCCGGCGCTGGCCAGTTGTGGCGCTGACTGCTCTCGTTGGAGGGATTGGCATCGCGCTGATGAGTGCCAGGATAATCCCCGTCGCGCTCCTGGGAGCCATGATTGTCCCCGTCATTGGGGGCGGCGTAGAGACGCTGATCCCTGCCATTATCGGGGACCGCGTGTCCGAGCAAGCTCGCGGCCGCTCCTTAGGGATTACAAATACCTTTGGGGATCTTGGTGCAATGCTTGGGCCAATCATGGCACTCGGATTGCTAAATCGGGAATTGTTATCACTTGGAGAGATTTATCAAATGAGTGCTTTATTATTGGTAGTGTTAGGGGCATTTGCCTTGTATCAAAGTAGATCAAAAATGGCTGGCTAACATGGTTGGGAATAGGGGGTGGGGGCGTAGCCCCCACCCCCTATTCCCAGAAATTATCTCGCCGTTAGTTTTTAGGGGAGCAAAGGATTGATATGGCTCGATTCAATCAAGCATCAAATGCAAAGGTCACAGACTTGAAATTACCCCAAGCCTTAAGTGAAGCAGCCGCCAATCTTCAAAGGGCAGCCTACTCTGAAGAAACAATCGAGCGAGTTTTTCACCAGCAGATTAATTTGCTAGGGCTGCGTGGAGGGATTCTTTTCCTGGATGAATCGAAGCAACGAATGCGGGTGATCTCGGCCGCAGAGGGAGGACGATATCAAAAGATCCTTGAAAAATTCGAGAAAACCCTTGGCATCAAAGCGAAGGGATTCTCCTTTCGGGTTGAGGACATTGATGTATATCGACAGGTAGTCGAGAAAGCTGAAGTAGTCTTCGTTCCTGACACCAGCATCGTAATCGATCAACTTTTGCCAAAAATCGCCAGACCAATTGCGGGTCGAATCGTAAAGGCGTTTGGTGGATATCCGGGGATCTATGCACCGCTAATGAGTCAGGGTCAAGTCATGGGGGCTGTGAATATCGCGGGGGAACGAATAACTGAAAACGAAATTTCTTCCATTCGTGCATTTGCAAGCCATGTTTCAGCCGCGTACGATAACGCGCGTTTGTATACCGAACTAAAGGTGAGCGAAAATCACTTTCGATCTCTGATCGAGAATGCCACCATTGGGTTCTATCAGGCACGACCCGATGGCCAAATCCTGTTTGCGAACCCTGCGCTGGTAAAAATGTTAGGCTATTCTTCAATCGAAGAGCTATCGCAGCGCAATAGAGAGCTAGATCTTCTAGAATCAAAGTTCTCTCGCAAATCAATAAAAAAGAAGCTAGCCAAAAAGGGTCGGGTGGTTGGATTTAAATCTAAATGGGAGAGCAAGGAAGGCAAAGTAATATTCACGCGCGAAAGCGTTCGGGTAGTAAAGGGCAGCGATGGTGAAGTGAAGTATTATGAAGGCACCGTTGAGGATATCACGGAGCAATTGGTAGCCGAAGATGATCTCAAATTTTCAGAAATTCGTTTCCGATCCCTAATCGAACAATCGCCACTCAGTACAATTTTATACAGCCCTGAAGGATACCCTTTATTTGGAAATGCAGCGGCCATTAATACCTGGAACTTAGAGCCAGAAAACTTAGAAGAAATCTTCAAGAATTACAATGTCTTTCAAGATGAGCAATTGATCGAAGCCGGTGTAATGCATTATCTAAAAAGAGGGTTTGCTGGCGAATGCATTCAGATTCCCCCAGTAAAATACAAAGCTCAAAATCAAGAAACTGCTCGATGGATAAAAGGCACCGTATATCCCGTGAAGAACCACAACGAAGCTGTTCGCGAAGTCGTTTTGGTACAAGAAGATATTACAGAGAGCGTATTAGCCGAAGAAGCTTTACGTGAAAGTGAGGAACGCTACCGCACGATTTTCGAGAATTCTGCAGTTTCGCTTTGGGAAGAGGATTTTTCTGAGGTGATCGCCGATTTGGACGCTTTAACTGATCAGGGGGTTGATGACTTGCGACGTTATCTTGATGAGCATCCAGAATTCTTGGAGCAAGCAGCCAACAAAATCAAGATCTTGAATGTAAACGAGACAACCTTGAAGATGTTCGGTGGAAACTGCAAGGAAGAAATCCTGGGATCGTCCGAAAAAATCTTCTTGCCCGAAACTCAGCAAGTCCTCAAAGAAGAACTATTAGCCATCGCTGAAGGCAAAACGCATTTTGGGGGCGAAACCGTAAACCAGACCTTGCTGGGTGAGAAAAAAGACATCCTTCTGACGATGACAATCCCCTCGGAGCGGGAAAAATTGGAGAATGTGGTCGTCAGTGTTATGGATATCACCCGGCGAGTGCAAGCCGAAGAGCGACTTAAGCGACAGCTATCCGAGCTGGCTGTTCTCAACCAACTCGCGAATGCCGGGATCGACTCTGCCAACGAAGACGAATTGATATCAAGGGCTACTCAAATCATTGGCGAATCCTTGTTTCCCGAAAATTTTGGAATAATGTTGATTGATGAACAACGGGGAGATCTTTATCCGCATCCTTCGTATTGGGGAATTCCTGACCATGCCATGAATATTCGAGTCTCTGTGGGTGATGGTAGCATTGCTGGGATTGTGGCTGCGACTGGGAATGCGAGATCGGTGACTGATACACAGAAGGAAAAAGACTATTTACAAGTTGTGGAAGAGACTAGAAGTGAGTTGACCGTGCCACTGAAGATTGCCGGGAGAGTCGTTGGTGTAATCAATTCAGAATTTTTTTTTTTTTGTTATGTTTAAGAGGTTGATCTACACCTGATGACGACTGTGGCGGGTCAATTGTCTACTGGGATTGAGCGATTAAGGAATGATGCCGCGGAGCGTGAGCTGCGCCAATTCAATCAGGCTCTCCGAGCAAGTATGACCGTGATCAGCAACACCCTCGATCTCGAACAGATCTTCGATCAGATCATGGATGCTGTTCAATTAGTTGTCCCTTATGAGACCGCAAACATTATGCAAATCGAAGATGGCGAAGGCAAAATTTTGCGTCATCGAGGGTTTGTGGACCGAGGACTGACTGAGTGGTTGGATCGAGTGACATACCCTCTCGACGAATTCCCAACCATCAAGTACATCGTTGAATCTGGAAATCTATATTATGCCGCTGACACTACAGATAACGAGTTATGGGTGACTTCGCCGGGAGAAGAATGGATATTTTCCTATTTGGGTGCTCCCATATTGTTAGATGGCGAGGTCATTGGGGTGATCAATCTAAATCACAGTCAGCCGGGATTTTATACAGTTGTTCTTGGTGAACGTCTATCTGCATTTTCTGACCATGTTGCAATCGCAATAAAAAATGCCCGCTTATATCAGGATGCCTTAGATGCCTCTGATCGCCGCATTGTTCTTTATAATGCCAGCCAGGAGATGATTCGAGCGAGTCAAGATCAGAACGTGATCTACGAAGCGATCCATCGGGCGGTTGAACTCGTTATGCATATTGATGCGTTCATCATCTCTTTGGTGCAACCTGATACTGGGGAGATCAAACTGGCGTACGCTTTTGAAAAAGCGAAACGCATTCCTGAGCAGACCATCCCAGCACATACTGGCCTGAGCGGCTATGTAATCGACAACAAAACTTCAATCTATATTGAAGATCTCGCCACGTATCAAGGAGATTTGGATGTGCATAAAATTGGGGATCCTGAATACATTCAATCATTGATCGCCATTCCCATCCAAATCTCTGATCGAACCTTGGGCATGCTTTCCGCACAGAGTCATACCCCCAATTCATATTCAGATGATGATCTATATTTGCTGGAAATGTTGGGGGCTCATGCTGCTGCGGTATTGGAAAATGTGGAACTCTATAATTCGGCTATTGATGACGCTAATCGCTGGGCGGCACTTCAGAAAGTCAGTCAGGAAGTTGTTACTGCCAGCCACGACCTTGATAGTGCCTACCAGGCTCTCCACACGGCGACTAGCAGGATGATGGCGGCCGATGTATTCACAATAACGCTGCTAAATGAAGATAAAAATGAAATTGAGCTCGTTTATGCCTATGATGGCGATGAGCGCTCACCGATTCTTGGTTTCCCACGGGAATCTGGGTTGAGCGGTTTTTTGATTGAAAACAAACAATCGTTATTGATCGCCAATTTATCTGAGTATGAGTATGATTTCGATTTAATTCGATTTGGAGATGGGGATAAAGTACGTTCAGTGTTAGCAGTCCCCATCCACGTCAAGCAAAAGGTGCTGGGTGTTCTATCAGCGCAAAGTTATGATGTCAATGCTTATTCTACTGAAGACCAATTCAATTTAGAGATGTTGGCTTCTCTGGCTGCAACAGTGTTAGATAACGCCACATTATATGATCAAGCCCAAAGAAGACTCAACGAATTAGAAGCAATCAGCCTGATCTCTACGGCTCTGCGTGAGGCTAAGACGGTTGATGAAATGCTGCCGATTTTGCTGGAACAGGCCGCGCAAGTTACCAAGGCAGCCTTTGGGACTATCCATCTCGTGGATTCGGTGACAGGAAATCTGGTGGTAAAACGGTTGAATCCGCCGCGACCTGATCTGGAAGGTCTAAGTCTTCGCCCTGGGGAGGGGATTACCGGGCATGTGGCCAGAAGCAGAGAAATGTACCTATCTGACGATTTGCATACCGATCCAATCGTCAATATTCGTCCCGAAGCAAAGGAGTTCTTCAAGAATGTCGCCGCGAACCTCACATTGCCTATGATTGCCTCCGACGTACTTGTTGGCGTGATGAATATCGGCTTGCCCAGGAGGCGTACTTTTAGCGAAGAAGAGATCGATTTACTGACATCGATTACGCATATTGCCGCCAATGCAATCCGAAGAGCGACCTTACACGAAAAAACACAGCAAAGCTTGCAAAGACTTTCGGGATTGCGCGAAATTGATCAGGCGATTTCAGCAAGTTTAGATTTAAATTTCAGCTTGCGAGTTTTGATCGATCAAGTGATTGACCAATTGAAAGTCGATGCCACGAGCGTGCTTTTAAATAATCCTTATACATTGTTGCTGGAATATAACGCTGGTACTGGCTTTCGAACCCAAGCCATATCACAGACCCAAATTCGCATCGATCAAGGGTTTGCCGGCCATGCCGTGCGGGAACGAAAATTGGTTTCAATCCCAGTCATTGAAGAAACATCGATCGAATCGCCAAGAAAAGAAGCCATATTGAGAGAAGGGTTTACCAGCTATTTTGGCGTTCCCCTAAGTGCCAAAGGGCACATCGTGGGCTTGTTGGAAATATTCCATCGCACGCGACTCGAGCCGGATCGCGATTGGATTGATTTCTTAGAGACACTAGCCGGTCAGGTTGCAATTGCCATAAATAATGCCAAACTTTATCAGGATCTACAACTTGCCAATCAAAATCTATCCCTCGCCTATGACCGCACACTCGAGGGTTGGGCACGTGCCCTGGAGCTGCGTGACCAAGAGACGGAAGGGCATTCTCGACGCGTTACCGAAATGACCATTCAATTGGCTAGGCAGTTAGGAATCCGAGATGAAGAGTTGGTACATGTGAGGCGAGGTGTATTGCTGCATGATATTGGTAAAATGGGAGTGCCAGATCGAATCTTGCTTAAAAGAGGCCCTTTGACTGACGATGAGTGGGAAATCATGCGCCGCCATCCTACATATGCCTTTGAGATGCTATCTCAAATCAAATATTTAGTCCCATCCCTGGATATCCCTCATTGCCATCATGAAAAGTGGGATGGGATGGGGTATCCACGAGGTTTAAAAGGGGACCAAATCCCTCTGGCGGCGCGTATCTTTGCTGTGGTGGACGTTTGGGATGCGCTTCGTTCTGATCGCCCTTATCGAGATGCCTGGGATGATGCACGGATTGCAGAATATATCAGAGAGCAATCAGGCACCCATTTCGATCCTCGTGTCGTCGAAGTTTTCTTCCAAAATTGGCGACCCAGCGGAAACGGAAAATCATCTTAATTTGAAATTTCCTAGCGCTCACTTGGCAGCAATAGCACAGCTTCGCCATCGATAACCACAGTGCCATCTGCCTTCGTGCAGACAGTTTCGAAGGTGGCAATGGGTTTATCCCCCCGGACTTTCTTAGCAGTCACTGTAGCGGTGATGGTGTCGCCAATGTAAACGGGGGCGCGGAAATTGATTGTCTGTTTGATATAGACACTACCATGGCCTGGGAGTTGAGTTCCTAAAACTGCGGAGATCATCCCCGAGGTGAGGATGCCGTGCACCAGGCGTTGGCCAAATCGAGTCTCGGCGGCGTACTCATCATCCAGATGGATGGGGTTATTATCCCCAGAAATTTCTGCAAAAGTGCGCACGTCTTCATCACTGAATGTTTTTGCCCTTGAAGCTCGATCACCAATTGCAATCATTATTCTCTCCTTAAATTGATCTTATAGATCCGATGGCGCTTGTGCCAATTGGCTCCCAAGTTGCTGGCCTCGCCAAAACTTTTCAAGTTGGTTTCGTTGATCTGGACAAGATCTGCGTACTCGAAGCCAAAGTCGCGTACGGTATTTTCCAATTCGGTGTATAGGATCGCTGTTGCTCCCAGCCCCTGGTGTTCAGGCAGCAAGCCAATGCCGTTGATGTCCACCGATTTCGTGCGCTTGAACTCTCGCATCAGGTGCAGCCAACCTAAAGGCCACAAGCGTCCCCGGGCTTTCTGCAACCCTTTGCAGATATTGGGATAGGCAAAGAGGAAACCCACCAGCTCATCACCCTTGAATACCAGTTTTAATAGGCGTGGATCGGCGATCGAGAGAATTTTTTCGGCGATCAGCCAGACCTCATCTTCGGTGATAGGGACGAACTCAGGCACGGAAGCAAAGGCCTGGTTGTACACTACGCGTACATCCGGAATCCATCGGCGCAACTCGTCCTTGGTCGTGAACTGTTTGACGTGGAAGCCGCGCCTTTTTTTGATCTTTTCCGCTAGTCGGTGAACCCGGTCGGGCAGCTCGTAATCGTCTGCAATCAAGTGTCCGGAACGCAAATCGCTTTCCTTCTCGAAGCCCAATCTTTCCATAAACGCCGGGTAATACTCCATGTTGTAGGCGATACCTACGGCCGGCAAGAAGTCGAAGCCCTCCACCAGCATTCCGATGCTATCGCCTTGAGCGAACCCTTTGGGGCCGATTAGTGTGTCGATGCCTTGAGATTGGGCCCATTGGAACCCGGCTTCGAAGAGTGCTTTAGCTACCTCGATATTATTTACGACTTCGAAATAATAGAAAAGCCCTGTGGTGCTCTTTCCAGGGGCCTGACGATAACGTTTGTTATCAAGAATTGCAACGCGCCCGAGAATTTTTCTACCGCTTTCGGCGAGAAAAAATGCCGCCTGGGAGTGTTCATAGAAGGGGTGCACTTGAGGATCGAGAGAATTCTTCATCTCGCCCTCCATGGTGGGAACCCAATATCGGTTATCTCGGTAGAGCCTAGCAGGAAAGCGAATAAACGCTCGCACATCGCGTGGATTGGTGGTGTCAATTTGCCGAACTTGCATACATTTCTCCTGTATCAGACGCACACTGAAGCACTAATTGTGCTAACACCTGCGAAAGAATTAATCAGACAGAACTAGCCTGAAAATTGGTTTGTGGGACCGTCCACATGTTTCAGAAATTATCGTAAAACTCCTGGGGCATTAACTCGGGGAATTCGCCTATTTCATTCAACTGACGGCGCACATCCACGCACAGATGACACTTGCCAGTATACCCATCTTCCAGGGAGCGGTAGCCGTACGACTTCTTGCTAATTTCGTATAGTCCATAGGGGCCTGCTTCTATCAAAATTTCAATTAGGGATGGTTGGTGGCCTCGCCGAAATTGTTCGATCAAGTTGGGGAGGTCGTGCCAATCACCCGCGGTCAAACCCCCACAAAAGGCTGGGATATAGTTTCCATAGAGATCGAAATGCGAGTGTTGTGCGTAGAGCAATTCTTGGAAGCAATTCTGCCCTTGAAAGGATCGCGGACGCCCTTTTGGCGTGAGATGACCTAGGCGATAGCCTGCCCTGCCACCAGAGATCAAACTGTACCCCTGCCAGAACATTTTTCCAGCATCTACTTGCCCGTAAACCTGGACGTACGCTTCCAGAGGGGTGGGTGTATCTATGCCAAAATCCTGGATTTGATCTAGCCATCCGTGCATATAAACGATAGTGCGCTGTGGACCAAAGATTTCAAGCGATTTGCGTATAGCCATTAAGGTATATGCTGGAGGAATAGTTTCAGCATGAAAAGGGGAACAACTGATCAGTAGTGCGCTCAACCCAACATCTCTCAGGGCTTTGAGGCGTTCTTCTACGAGACTTTCCTTCACACACCAGCCTGCATTGGTTTCAGCATATACAGGAATGCCAAGATCTGTGGCAACTTCTATCGCATGGTGGAGCAGGGAGAATCGCAAGAATGGCTCTCCACCAGTGATGTGCACCTGATAGAGTTGCTGCCAATACTTTGTCGCCTCCAACGCTGCGCGCACCTCATCGGGAGTCATCCACTCTCGCCTGGCGGGTCCGCAATTATACAGGCAATGCGCGCACTCACACTGGCATTTATAGCTCAGGATTAGGCCGAGGTCGGAGGGTTGCAACAAAGCGTCCATAGACTCAAAAATGATACCATAGAGAACTTTACGCTATGGTATACCCCCTTTGGGCTCATTGGGATTTCCCGTAATGAACTCCAGATTTGGGGGTATGGGGTATGCGAAGCACGCCCCATACCCTCAAATCTGCCAACTTCCACGGCGATTCCGAGAGAGCCACCCCTTTTGATTTATAGTTTGAGGATATCTGTCGGCAGTCATTTATTAAGTCGCTGTTTCGATACCTAGCTCCTCACGGTTAAGAAACCCAACCTCGTTGGGCGGAGGCGGGAAGCGGCATTTAAGCAATTTCATTTGCCAACGCGGTTGGCTGGTTACCCGAAAATATCGTTGAGGGATTTGACTAAGTTGAACTATAAGAAAGCCTTTTATATGACAAACGCAAATGCTTGCCATTGCGAGGGTGTGAGAATATAATCAAAATCCGACTCAAATTTCTCAACCCATAGTGTGGAGGACTGAAAAACATATGCAACCATCACAAGTTCACAATAGAATTTCCAAGCACATGCTCGCGGACGGAAGCCCGATTGTTTTCGACTCAGAACGGTCGCATGGATCTTATATTGTTGATGCAGTCTCTGGGCGGGAATATATTGATTTCTATACATTCTTTGCCAGCATCCCCATTGGCTACAACCACCCCCGTTTGAAGGATCAGGAATTTCTTGAAAAGCTGGTTCGGTCAGCTGTGCATAAGCCTGCCAATTCCGATATGTATACACCTGAGATGGCAGATTTTGTCGATACCTTTGCGCGGACCGCTATGCCTGATGATATGCCGCATCTCTTTCTGGTCAGTGGTGGGGCCCTGGCGGTAGAGAATGCGCTCAAAACCGCCTTCGACTGGAAAGCGCGCAAGAATATCGCCGCAATGGCCGGGGCTGACCTTCAGGGTGCCATCCCTGCAATGGTCGAGGGACTGGGAACGAAAGTGATCCATTTCAAGGATGCCTTTCACGGTCGTTCGGGATATACCATGTCTCTTACCAACACTGACGACCCTCGCAAGTACATGTATTTCCCTAAGTTCGATTGGCCGCGCATCGTCAATCCCAAGCTGAGATATCCACTCGACGACGAAGTTCTCCAGGAAGTTGTTGCACTGGAGGAAATCGCGCTCGCACAGATTGAAACTGCGTTGAACCAATACAAAGGTGATATTGCCGCACTGATCATCGAGACCATCCAGGGTGAGGGCGGCGATAACCACTTCCGGCATGAGTTCATGCGCGCGCTGCGCCAGCTGGCGGACGAGCACGAATTCTTGTTGATTTTCGACGAGGTTCAGAGTGGCATGGGTGTGACAGGAAAAATGTGGGCCTTCGAACACCATGACCTGCAGCCTGATATTTTCGCGTTTGGTAAGAAGAGTCAGGTTTGCGGTATCGTGGCCGGAAAACGCATCGATGAGGTCAACCAGCATGTCTTTGCTGAGTCCAGCCGCATCAACTCGACCTGGGGTGGCAATCTGGTCGATATGGTGCGCTGCACACGCTATCTCGAGATCATCGAGGAAGAGCAGCTTTTGGAGCATACTGCCAAGGTTGGGGAGAAAATGATCGGCGAACTGATCAACGTTGCCGAGGAATCCAAAGGCCTGATGACCAACGTGCGCGGCAAAGGCTTGATGATCGCCTACGATCTCCCCGATCAGCCCAAACGCGACGTAATGATTGATGCGCTCTTAGAAAACGGCCTCAATGCCTTGAAATCTGGCAATCGCTCGATCCGCTTCCGCGGTATGTTAGATACCCCTGAGGAGGTTGTTGACAAAGCCGTTGAGATCGTAGCCAAGAGTCTGCCGGCATAGCTGATAGGCATCCTCAAACATGACACACCCCGAATTTAGAATCCTGGTGTGTCATGTTTGTTTTCCCCATCCCCCCCTCTTCTAATGAAATGGGGAAGGGGGGCTTCATTTCGAAAAAATAGGGTTCCAGCAGCGTTTTGCGCTGCTGGAACCCTATTTTTTCAACGAACAGCGAGAGAACGGCTGGGTCAAGAGACCAGGCTTAGCAAATTCCCGGTAGGCGCTAAGTACTCGAGAATCTTTCCGGGTCGAATGGGGCAATATCTAACGAAGACTTCTTCCCGGTAACAATTTCTGAGACCAGCTTCCCCGTGATTAAAGCATATGTCATCCCCATCATGCCATGTCCTGTGGCATATACTAGGTTGCTGAATTTTCCACCAACCCCAATGATGGGTAGATCATCTGGTGTGAGCGGCCTGAAGCCGGACCACTCAACCTCGCCTTCCAACGCGCTCATTTCCGGTAGATACTCAAGCGCGGATTGACGGATCGTATCCAGGCGGCGCTGATTGATAGATAGGTCGAAGCCAGCCAACTCCAATGTGCTGGTAAACCGGAGTTTATCTCCCATGGGTGTAACGGCGATCTTGAGCTCAGACAGCATCAACGGCATGTTCGGACTAGAGGGAGGGCGTTTATAGGTCAGACTATAGCCCTTGGCCGGCTGGATCGGTAACTTCACCTTTATGTCTCGCACCAGGAGTGCTGACCAGGCCCCAGCTGCCAGAATAACTGTTTTGGCAGAAAACGAACCGCGCGTGGTTTCTACTTCTGAGAGTTTTCCATTCTTTGTGCTGAATCCTGTGACTTTGGCCCCAGTAATGATCTCAGCGCCTTTTTCTGCCGCCAGGCGTGCCATCTCATGCGTGAAGCGTTCAGGGTCTAGGTGGGCATACGCTGAGCAAAATAGGCCGTGTTTGACGAAAGATTTCACATTGGATTCGAATTGCCGGACTCCCTCGGCATCCAGTAAGGATGTCTTGACGCCATATCCCCGCATGAAATCCGCTTCCTGGGCCATTTTTTCGAAGCTATCCTCGGTGGCAAAGAGGAATAGACGCCCTTTTTGTTCGTAGCCAAAATCAACTTCTTCGTTGGCATGCAGCTCATCGAATAATTCGAAACTGGCATCCCCCAGGGAGAATAAAACTGGAATCGCGCGGCGCATTTGTTTCTCGGTGCAAGATCTCAGGAAACGCCACAGCCACCCGATCAGGCGCAGATCCAGGCGCGGCTTGATGTAGAAAGGGCTGGTTGAATCCAACATCCATTTCAGCCCTTGGCGGGGCACCCCAGGGGCTGCCATCGGGATGGCAAATCCATTGGCAATCAAGCCGGCGTTGCCTGCGGAACTACCAGCGCTGATCTCATCTTTCTCGATCAGCGTAACAGAGTACCCTTCTAAAGCTAAATAGTAAGCCACTGACGTTCCTATGATCCCCCCGCCAATCACGATAATGTCTTTGTGTTGTGTCCTCATCTTCCTCCCCGAAAAATCTTACTCATCTTCAAATACAGCGAGAAATTCTACGATGTTCATCCTGACGATCTCGCCATAGAACTCCTTTTCGATTTGCCCAATCCGATACTTTGAAACAAACAATATCTCATCCATACTGATCATTGTGCTTTGATACCCATCGGCTTCAATCAACGCTTTCATGATTGGTGGCCCGGGAGAGTCCATTGGAATTTCGTATCCGCCTCCAACTTCTCCTAAACAGTACAAAACCAACCTTCCAGAACGGTCGCTTTTAATGCCATTGACGACATCGTATTCCACAAATCGTTCTGCTGATCTGATTCTCTGATCATCGAGGTAAATCCAAAGACGGAATTCGCCGATTGGCTGATCATCCTGGTTTATAACCCAAAGGTGGATTTCTGTTGAGTCTTTACCAATGATCGTAACGAACCAGATCCTCTATGGGTTTGCGAACCTTGGGACGCGATTCATCGTTGGGGTAGCCCAGCGGTGTCATCACGATGGGATCTACGTCCTTGGGAAGGCAAAGGATTTCTCGCGCTGCTTCTGCGTTGAAGGCCCCAATCCAACAGGTGCCCAGACCCTGGTTGGTGGCTTCCAGGATGATGTGATCCATGACGATGGCGGCATCGACAACGCCGTAATTGGCTTTATCATGCCGCACCCAGGCTTTGGATTCTTCGCCGCACACCACGATGATCAGGGGACCTTCTATGAACCATTCTCGGTCATACATGCGGCGCAGTTCTTCCTGGCGACCCTCGGTGTGGATGACAATGATATGGAAGGGTTGTCGATTGGCAGCTGTCGGTGCAATGCGAGCTGCTTCGAGGATGGCATTCAATTTCTCATCCTCAACGGGATCGGATGTATATCCTCGTACACTGTAACGAGCTTTGATCAATTCTGAAAATTCCATTGGTCCTCCTGTTTTGTACACGGATACCACGGATTGAACGGAGAATAATAATTTTGAGGTCCGTGCCCCTCCGCGAAATCCGTGTACTAATCTTTTGGTAAAACTTGACCTTTAGTTTTCTCCCAGGTCTCATCGTCGACCAGGGTGATGACGCGAAAGGCTTCAGCGTAGGACATCTCCTTGCCCTTACCGCGTTCGGCAGCCCAATTTTTGATGCGTTCTTCGGGATCCCAATCTTTCATTTGGCTCTTGTGGGCGCGCAGAGCTTCGACTTTGAGATCGATGGTATCTGTCACGTTGACGTAGATATCCGGCTCGCCCCAGGTTGTGACGTATACCTTGCGGGGCTTGAAAGCCGTTAGCCCTTCTTCTTCCAGTTCTTCGAAAAGATTTGGCTGCCCTGCAGCAGGGAACGTGGCATCCAACGCCGCGGTTGCCGCGGCTCTATGATCGGGGTGGTTGATATAACGGTCGCTGGCCCATACCACGGTCGGATCGCCGGTGATGACGACTTCCGGACGGAAGCGGCGGATTTCGCGCACGATCTTCTTGCGTAACTCTAAAGTGGGCTGGAGCATGCCGTCCGGCTCTCCCAAGAAGACGACTTCTTTAACTCCTAGGATTTTGGCCGCCTCTCGCTCTTCGGCCTCTCGAATCTCGGCGGCTTTTTCTCGGGTCATGCCGATTTCTGCGATGCCGACATCACCACTAGTGCAAAGTACATAACAAACGTCTGTGCCGGCTTGTGCCCAGCGGGATACCGTGCCAGCGCAGGAAAATTCAGGATCATCGGGGTGGGCCATGATCACCATAGCGCGCCCGGGGGTAAAAAAACTGTTTGACATGAGGGTGTTTACTCTCCAAAATTATGTGATGTAGGAATTATATCAAGCCTGCCAAGTTGATCGCGGAGGGATGCCAGCTGGCCAATTTCTGCTACTGGCTAACCGCTCCCAGCAAGCTGCTGAATAAATTCGGGCAGCTGACCGAGATGCTCGAGCTGGTAGTAATCGATCGTATCTTTCTCGACGTCGCTGACATCTTCATGAAACCAGGCGATCTCATGCGGAATGTGGACGGCTTTGCCCCCAATATTGATCACGGGCAAAATGTCAGATTTTAATGAATTGCCCACCATGAGGAAATTTTTTGGTGCAATCTGGTAGCGCTCGAGAATCTTGCGATAGGTTTCCTCGGTTTTGTAGCTGACGACTTCTATGGAATTGAAATAGCGAGCCAACCCAGAACGTTGGACCTTGCGTTCCTGCTCGTAGCCCTCTCCCTTGGTGATCAAAATCAACTCGTACTTGGCTGATAGCACCGGTAATACCTCTTCGGCGTAAGGGTCAACCGGAAATTTTTCTGTCAGCATCTCTCGGATCAACTGGATCAATTGGATCAGCTTTTCGCTATCGAACGAAGCTCCAGTGAACCGGGCAACGTTTTCGAGCATCGAGAGCGCATAACTCTTAATTCCATAACCGTAGAGTGAGATATTATGCACCTCAGCTTGGTCTAGCTGATGGAATAGCTGCTCGTAATTGTGGCCATCACCCAAGATACGGGCGATCTTGGGTTTGGCTTCGTGGTATATGTATTCGTAATCCCATAGGGTGTCGTCTGCGTCGAAACCGATAACTTTGATCATAGAATAATTCTCTTTCGATCCTTAATGTGTTCAGTACGGTAGCCCCGAAAAATGGTATGCGATGGGGGTACCCCATCGCATACCATTTTTCGGGATATTCCCAATTATAACTATTCCAACAATGACTCTACTGCAAAAAGGGTGCTAGACCCTCCTCAAAACAGCAAA
>CAYWIC010000039.1:0-35121 GCA_964458115.1 uncultured Anaerolineales bacterium
CCCCTGACAAGCCTTTTCTTCCTAATCTGTCAACTTATTCCTGAACCGTGCCGAATAAAAAGATGATGTTGTGATAATTATTACAAATAAAACCTTGAAAGTCTTTACCTTTAGGTAAATCGATTCACTGAGTACGTTACAATTAGCTATATTCAATGAACCACATAGGATGAACAAAAATGGAATTCGCAGATCTAATACGCCAAAGCAAATTGTTTTCATCCGTATCGCCAGATACGATCAAGAAGATCATGGGATTAGCGATTGCCCGGAAGTATTCCAAAAATGAATTCGTGACGCATGAGGCAGATATATGGCCTTATTTGCTGTGGGTACATTCAGGGCAATTTCATGTTCTAAAAGAATCGTCCAGTGGGCGCAGCTTTGTGATCGAGGATTTTGGGCCTGGAGAAATATTTTGGGGACTTGCTCTCTTTGAGGAAAGCGAACCGAATCCGGCGTCAATCAGAGCATCGAAAGATGGCGAGATATTTTTGTGGCACAAAACTCAGATTGAAGAGATTATTGCAGATAATTCGCAAGTTGCCTGGGGATTATTTAATCTGTTGGCAAAAAAAATGCGACGGGTTGGCGCCATTGTAGAAGAATTAGCTTTTCAACCTCTAACAGGCAGGCTGGCCAACTTGCTTATTGAGCAACTCGATGAAGCCGAGGGAAATGTTATCGCAAGAGACCTGACACTCGATGATATGGCTGCTCGTATCGGTACGACCCGTGAAATGGTGTGCAAAATCCTATATCGGTTCTCGGATGACGAAATCATTGATATCCATCGAACAGAATTGAGGATTCATAGCCGTCAAAAATTAAACGAAATCGCTGGAAAAATGAAAGGTTGAAGATCAAAACCTAAACGGTGCCGAACATCATCAAGAACATGGCACTGAGCATATACAATGAGGCATATTTGAACAGACCAAAGTTTACTTTTTCTGATTTCTTGATCAAACTGAATACGGCGAGAGAAAACAACCCTAATGAAAGCACTGCGAAAATCCGCAAAAAACCAAAATTGATGCCAATACCATAGGCAGCAACACCCATAAATAAGGCGGCTAGAATGCTGGAAATGGCAATTATGATACGTGTGATTTGAAAACTATATCTGGTTGGAAAGGTCGGCACACCGGCCATCTTGTAATCGTTGTTGTAGCGCATACTGAAGGTCATAATGTGGGTTGGAATCCAGAAGAGGATCGCCAGGGATAGCGCGATCCCTATCCAATCTAGAGAGCCTGTTCCCAAAACACGTCCGGCTAAAATTGGCATTCCGCCAGAAATCCCACCCCAAATAATCGACCAGCAAGTGCGCCGTTTAAGCCAAATGGTGTAGACAATCACGTCAAAGAATAAACCAGCAAAAATTACCAATGCATATAAGGGAGCCAAGCTGTAGGCCCAGATCAAACCCACACCTGAGAGAAACAATCCCAGCTTTAATGCTTCCCCCGGTTCGATTTGCCCAGAGGGTAAGGGACGCCAGTGTGTGCGATCCATGCGGGCATCGATATCCCTGTCGTACCACATGTTTAGCACAGTACTGCCGCTGATCACCAGGAACAGAGTCCCAGAAACAGCCAAGATAGTTTGCCAGTTTGTGATAGGGCAGCGGGAACTCATATACCCTGTTAGACCTGTCAACAACAACAACCCGGTTTGCAAACTTTTTATGAGTGCCCAATATTTACAGAGGTTCGATTTTAACGCCATTGCTGCTCTCTTTTCTTAGAAACCCATCTGAGATCCACCTTCTCAAAACCTCAGATGGGTAATTCGTCGGTGTTTGTTATGCAGAGACAGCTTCAGGTTCGTCGTATAATGTTTTGCTGATTGCGGGAATTAGCATCAGGACGAGAACGATCAACCCCAGGCTACCACCCAAAATATAGTCGCTGGTTGTACCGCGTACCAGGTGAACCCAGTAATTGGCGAGCATGGTAGTAGCACCGCCAATGGTTGCTAGATACCAGCCAGCTTTTTTTCGAAATCCTAGATAGTAAATGGAGAGAATGATGCAGATGGTTCCCAGCCACATTACTTGAGCTCCAAGCCATAGAACCCAGGTTCCCGGAGCCCAGGCTGGACGCGCAGGGTGCATCCATTGGATACGCATAGCCGCGTGCCCATTGGCAAAACTATGGGCACCTTGAATACCCAACATCAAGAAAACGAAAGCACCCCAGAGTTTGTTTTTTAAGGCAGCCTTCTCGCCCAAGATGATGAGGAAATAGGGTATCAGACCAAGCAGGGATATAATCATGGCATAGATTACGTATGTCCCAAAGCCGGTGAAATTGATCGCAGGCACCAGCATATACGCTCCGCCCATCGAAGGCAATGAGAAACAGAGTAACGCAACACCTCGTGCCCATTTTTTCCCTTCGTAGTATTGACGGGCTATTACCAAAACGACGATACCGCCGAACACACCTAGCGCCATCCAAAACGGGTAGAAGAAACTGACCAAATAAGGGGTATCCTTGATTATCTCAGCTTTGACCTTATCTTCCGGTTTATCGGAGGCCGACATTTTTTCGTAGCGAGCTTGCTGACCTTCGATAATGGGGGGCAGGATTTGCTTGACTAATAAAGGCTCACCAAAGATGGTGATCAGAGCCGCGACGACCATCACAATCGAGATGATCAAGCGGGTTTTTTGGGATGTATCTGTTGACATAAAGGCATCTCCTTATACTATAATATGATAGATATGTTTTTCGGCAGTATTTTGCACGTGTAGAAGGTTTGTCGAATCGCACGTAGCATGCCGAATTATGAAATGTCTCTTTTATCTTAGCGGTACTTGTAGATTTTTTCCTTGACTTTTAATAAGATACACTAAAACCTCGCTTTGTCTATTTCTCAGATCCCAGAAGTCAGAAAATATGATCAATCAAAATAGTCTAGATAGACTGCTTTCTAAGACTGATATTTTTAGGCATTTATCTACCAGTGATCGAACTTATCTGGCGAAAATTTCCATTCAACAAAGGTTGGATGAAAACGAATTCCTCACTTATCAGGGAGATATGTGGCCCGCACTGCTCTTGGTTGAGTCCGGGACTTTAAAATGGGCAATAGTCTCTTCTGCTGGCAATGAATATGTCTTCTTCAGCCTTGAAGCTGGCGCGCTATTTTGGGGACATACAATATTTGACGAGCAACCAATGCCTGCTTCCTTAGTAGCTGTAAAACCAACGATTCTATGTACTTGGACTAAAGAGATGATTCAACCAATTTTGTATCGTTATCCTGATGCCATGTGGGAAATTGGGAAGAGTCTGGTTGGGATTATGCGTCGAAATCGTGAGGTTGTGATTAACCTAGCATTTCGACCAGTGACAGGACGTTTGGCAAAATTTTTATTGGATTCCTCCGACGATCTAATGGGAGAAATAGAACGGGATTTTACGCTTGAAGATTTATCGAAGATGGTGGCATCCTCACCGGAAGTAATTTGTAGAGTGTTATATGAGTTACAAAACAAAGACATCTTGGAGATTACTCGCGCCAGAATAACCCTCCATGATCGAGATGCTCTCAGAGACTTGATAGAGGTAGCCTGAATTAGAATCGAGAAACAGATAATGTCATGCCTTATGTAGTATATGAAGAATTATTTTGTGGAATAGATGGTTTGGGGTAAGTCTCCGCTCCGAGTTTTTCAATTTCTTTTCAACTGCGAAACCCTTTCCAAACCGATGGGTTGGTTCAAATCACCCGCTCCCGTATTACCATTAATGATCAAGACACTTTGAAACAACTTGCGGAAATGGACTAATATACTAAAATTTGAAACCGCTCCATGTCATTTTACGTCAATGGAGCGGTTTTATTTTGGAGAAATTATCTTCTCCCTCCTTAGGTAGCTTGTGGAATACTTTCAGGTTTTTGGATTGATGTCACCTTCTCCCAAATCCCTGGCCAGAGCATTAGCACTAACAAGATCAAACAGCAGATTGGTGCCAATGAGAAGAGGGAAAAGCGCCCCAATTCTTGAGCAGTGATAAATGCCAGTGGAATTCCAACAACAAGCTCGAGGGTGCTGGCTGCAAGGCCCAAGACATAAGTCCACTCTTTTGGTATTGTAAGAATTGAGACCGTTGCCACACCCCAGCCCAACATTGCTACCCAATGCAAACGTTGAACTAGTGTGAAGAATGGTGCGCCGATGGTGATGATGCGGCTCAGGCTGGCGATACCGTTCATCAAACAAAATACCCAGGCCATTCCGGCTAGAAAGCCGAACATGGTGCGACCCCAAGACAGTTTTCCTACCGGGACCATGATCAGGAAGTATACGATCAAGAAAGGCCAGAAGATCGTGAAATAAACTGGGGGCAAGCCCGCGGCCATGTAAGGCACATTGATGAACCAGGCTCCTTGCAACGAAAGCACAATTGCAATTACGGAAAGGAAGAATGCCCAACTCTTCTTATTGAAGAAACCGTATGCGCTGACCAGGAAGATCACGCCGCCCAGTATGCCCATATCAGACATAGCAGGGTTAATCCACTTCAGCAGGATTTCACATCCCGGTTCTGCTGCCTCGGCTGCCATGCCTTTGAAGTACCAATTCAAAAAGATGATAAAGTGCCCAATGATGCCCATCAGGCCGCCCACGAGAGCGACAAAACCACCAAGTTTGTTGTTCCGTTCCATTAGATTTCTCCTTTTCGCATGGATAGTGATATCAATATGTGAAATATAATACAAGTCTTTCGGTGAGTCTTTGCGTTAACGCAAATCGCTTAAAGGATTTCACCGCAGAGCCGGGTGGGTGCAGTGAATAAATGCTCAGCATATCGATATTGCCCTAGTATGGCGGGTCTTCTCCCGTATGGCATGAGCAACCCTTGTAGTATGCAGAATCATTGTGGGCCGCTACGTAGACGACAGTGTTGGGCTCGATAGTCAGATCGCAGCCCTGGAAGAACAAGGGATTATCTTCATCGTCCAATGCTGCATCAGCTACCTGCGCATCACAAGTAACGTAAACAACTCCGCTCCAGTGGTCATTGCAAATTGGGTAATTGACCATCTGGTCTACTAGAGTCATTTTGCCTTTGATTTCTACCTGCACTGGCGATGAATCTAGTTCAGGTGCAGGCGTCAACAAAAGGTCGGCCAATACCAATGTGGGCCTGGGGGTGTCTTCTAGTGGGCAGACACTCTTTCCCCGCTCGCAGGCTGAAAGAGTCAAGATGAGTCCAAGAGATAGAAAAACGAGCAAAATTTTGGTTTGTTTCATTGAATTCTCCGTTAGGGATTTATGATTTCGTAAACTTCCCCCGTATGACACGAGCAGCCTTTATAATGAGGTACGTCATTGTGGGCGGCTACATAGACTACAGCATCGGGCTCGATGTGTAGATTGCAGCCTTCAAAGAAGCGCGAGCCTTCCTCGGGGTCCCAGGCTGCGACTTGGGCATCGCAGCTTACATAAACCGTCCCGCTCCAATCATCGTTGCAGATTGGATAGTCAACAAGTTTGTCGACAAGCATCAGCTTGCCACCAATTTCAATTTCACCCTGGGCGTGTTTTAAACCAGGAGTTGGCGTGATTTTGAGCAGATCAGATAATTGCAAGGTTGGTTTAGGGTTGCCTACTACAGGAGTACAGACTGTCTTCTCCCGATCGCAGGCGGAAAGTGATAAAGAAAGCGTGATGACTAACACAAAAAGCAATTTAACAGATTGCTTCATTGATCGGCTCCAAATAGGGTATCTAGATATGTGAAATATATCGCAAGCACTATTTGGGGTCTTTGCTTTAACGCAAATCGCCGGGTGCAATCCTGTATCTGCAGTATTTTCTGTTGTACAATTTACTCTCAGATGTTCACACCCAGAGGAACCTATGAAACTACTTGAGCTGTTATCTCATAACCCTATCTTTGCCAGACTCAACACTCTGGACAAAGAATCTCTCGTCCAATCAGCAATCACGCGAAATTATCAGAAGGGTGAATGGATAACCCATCTGGGTGATATCTGGCCATTTCTCTTCATTGTAGAGCAGGGATGTGTGACACCGCTCAAAGAATCTTCTGAACGCAGCCTGATCGTGGTTGAATTGGGAGAGGGGGAAGTGTTTTGGGGGTTGAGTTTCTTTTTAGATGATGTGCCTATGCCGGTGGCATTGGTTGCTCAGGAAGACTGCCGAATTTCCATGTGGCTGATCGACCATATCAAGCCGCTCCTGCTGGAAAATGGACAAATGTCCTGGGAGTTGACGCGCCTGATGGTACAGCGCATGCAGTATGCCAGCGATATCCTCGACGAATTCGCTTTCCAGCCAGTGACTGGCCGTTTGGCACGCCTTCTATTGGATTATTTTGGAGATGCGGTGGATGATTACGTCACCCGAGATATGACTTTAGACGAGATGGCGGCGCGCATTGGCACCACGCGTGAGATGGTTTGCCGTCAGTTATATAAATTTGCTGATCAAGGAGTGATTCAGATCAACCGCACTGAGTTTATGATCTCCAACCAAGAACGGTTGGAGAATATCGCCGGAAAAATTTAATCACTTATGTGTGGGCGTGCTTTTTCATACAATTTAATTTATGCCACCCTCACCACATTATTGACAAAATCTAACACCGCTTGCACAGAAAAGCCGCCCAATCCTAAGGATTCGGCAGTGCGTCCGATTTGGCGATAATCCGTCTGATTAACCACGCTGGAGAGGGTGATAATGGCATCCATGGTGGGAGTGGGTACTCCTGCCAAGTTCCCGAACGACGCCAAGGGCACGAGCCCAAAAGGCACATCCTCGGTTAGCAGTCGGCTGTCGGTGGAGTGTGGGCCTTTGGCGTGACCATGAATGGGGGAATCCCTGAACATCTCATGCAGGTTGTTACCGGACATGCCCTGGTGTCCATAATACTTATCTAACTCTTCGAGAATTGAAGTCGCGGCTATTCCATAGGCCCTAGCGATTGCCAACCGTTCTTCATCTAGTCTATCTCCGATTCTGCCGGTGCCTGGGGTGTATCCGTCGGGATAGAAAAACCATTCATCTTGTTGCGCGTTTTCTGTAAATCCCAGATTCATCAAGACACCCGGTGGATGGACAACGAGGTTGAAGTTGTTGTAACTGGTTTCGAGAACATTACTTACGGCAGAAAACTGAGGGAAAATTGGGCTCAATTGATCGATGACATCTTTTGTGGAATGGACGGGGAGAGCAGCCAGGGGTAGGTGTTGTTTGAAGCCTCGTGCCCATACTCCATTGCCATTTTCCTTTTTGACAGCATACATCAAAGATGTGGTTTCAGCCACCACAATATCATCAGGGCTGCCGTGGGCCAGCAATTCTCGACGAAATTCCAAGGCCCCACAAACACACCCAGGTATCAGAATGACTGTCTGGCCACTCTTCAAATGAGGCGCGCAAGCACGAGCGATGGGTTTATGCCCCTGAGCCGTTGTAATCACCAGGATAATATTTGCTCCGTTGAGAGTTGCTTTGATATCGGTGGATACCAACGCTGGGCTGGCAAACCCTTCACCAGCAACACCACGTAGGGTAATTCCCCCCCTTTTGAGTACAGGTGCAATATTCTCTTCAAAGGCAGGACTTTCATAAAGCCGCACTTCATATCCGCGCAATGTAAGGTCAGCTGCGGTGCAATAACCGCCATTGCCCGCGCCGATCACTGCGAAGACTGGCTGTTCAGTCATCTAGTTCTACTCCAGTATTGGTCAGGGATGCTTTTATTTCTGCAGCTATTTTCTTTACAGTTCGCCCAGAGAGCCGGAAATCTTCATCTAAGAGCTCACAGGCCTCATCGATGAACATGGAAACTGTTGGACAGGGTACGCCAAGTAGTTTGCCCAATCCTTCCAGGGGTACCATGCCATAAGGTACATCTTCCTCGATCAGCCGCACATGGGTAGTTGTCGGCCCAGGTACCGCTTCGAGGTGGATTTGTCCACTGCTCGACCGCATGCGTGAGTGGAACCATTCATATAGATTAGTCACTTCTACACTTTCGAAAGGAGGATATGCTCTTTCAAGGAATTGATAGAGAGGCATCATTGCCACATTGCATGCTTCAGCGATTGCCAAGCGTTCCTGATCGACGAGCTCCATCAATTCGCCCACTTTCGGGGTTACACCTTCGGCATAAAGTGCCCAGGCCTTCCTTGCACGCACTTTGTCCAAATTGCGTAATACTACCACAGGATGCACAACCATGTTAGCACCTGAAAGACCCGTATAAAGCACGTCTGGGAACACATTGATGTGGGGATAAACTTTGTACAACCAGCTTCTGAATTCATCAGGAAGCCTATCGGGCGGTGAAAAAGCAGCATCCAATGCACCTTTGACCCCCCGCACCCAAACCCGTCCTTGTAGACCATTATCCAGCTTTGTAGCGTAAGGCAAAATGTTGAATTCACCTACAATGGGTAATTCTGAACAGCCACCTGCACGCAGGGAAGCCTGCATTTCCCAGGTCGATCCCAAGGTGCCAGAGCCAATCATCATAATTTGATTGGGTGTGATATGGTCAGCAATGGCAAGCCCCAGGTGGTCGATGGCTGGTTGGGTACCAGCCATAATAATCAAATCAACGCCTTTGATGGCCTCAACAGGATCGTTTGTAACCACTGCCAATTGAAATTCCCGTCCCTTGTCTCCCCCGATTTCACCGCGAGCGAAGATACAATTCTGATTTTCTCGGATCGGCTCTAAACGATTGGCGCTGCGATTATAGAGTGATACCCATTCGACATCGCTTTTTTCCAAAAAGTGAGCTGCAAAAGTGATACCGCCGTTGCCCGCACTTAATACTGCAACTCGTTCAATTCCGTTAGATGCTGTTTTCTCCATGACTCTCTCCTATCCGGTCGTTCGATACCAATAAATGTTGGTGAGTTCTTATTTCAATAAATATTCTCCCGTCTTGTACGCTGCCATTTTCTTATAATCCAGTTCTACTCCCAGGCCAATGCGTTCTTGCGGGACGATGATTTCTGCACCCTCATAGAGGACTGGTTCTTTGAGAATGTCATCCTTCAATCGGCGTACTGATGTCAGTGCGTGGCCAATGCCGAATAGCCCAGGTGTCGAAGCGGCAAAATGTAAACCGGACATCACGCTGACCCCCATTTCGATCATTGAATTGATGAACAGCTTCCCTCCCGAGGCTTGCACCAGGGCGGCTATTTTCTTGGCGTTTAGCAGACCGCCTTGTTTGGTGGTTTTGATACTGTAGAAATCTGCCGCTCTACTTTTGATGATGCGTAAGGCATCTTGGGTGCTTGATAAGCTTTCATCCACCCCGATCGGGATGTTGACCGAGCGAACGATTTCAGCCAGGCCCTCAATATCGTGGCGTGGCACAGGTTGCTCAACCATGGCAACGTTATACTCTTCGAGTTGATTGATGGTTTTGATGGCAGTGCCGACTGTCCAGCCCTGGTTGGCATCGCAGCGAATATGAGTATCTTGCCCGACGACTTTGCGGACTGCTGCAACCCGAGCAATATCCTGCTCTGGAGGCAGGATGCCCAACTTAAGCCCAATGGTGCGATATCCTTCCTCGACTTTGGCTGTGGCTTCACGGGCATTGATCTCTGGCGGCTCACTGCCCAAAGACCACATGATCGGAATTCGCTCGCGCATTAGACCGCCTAGTAATTGGTAAACGGGAACCCCAAAGGCCTTGCCTAACAAGTCGTGACATGCCAGGTCAATGGCAGCTTTAGCGAAGGGATTCCCCACGCAAACGGCGTTCATCCGGGCGTGGATCGTTTCGAGCGCGCGCGGATCCATACCGAGAACAGCCGGGCCCAGGTGATGCCTGAGCATGGTCATCACCGTCTGCTGACTCTCCCCAGTGAACATCAACGCGGGATCGGATTCCCCAATACCGATCAACCCCTCGTCAGTATAGATTTCTAAAACTATGGACTGCGTGCTGGTAACCGTCCCCATTACAGCAATATGATAGCTTTTTTGCGTGGGGATATTGACAGCACTGATTTTTAGCGCCGTTATTTTCACAGCTTGCTCCCTTGGCGGTGGGATAGATTGGGAGCATTCTACTACATTTCTGTTGTTCAGACAGATAAGCGAGAGGGATTTTTGGCAATTTTCCCCTGCCATCGGACCGTTTGCGTTTCAACGTGGCACTAGAAAACAGTTTTCTCCCAATTGCTTAGGGAAGAATGGATTCTGAGGGTTTTGCGATCAACCCCAACTTAGTTCGATGGGCCGTTCAAAGGTTTGTGTCTTTTAAATAAGAATTCTAACCCCTTGGCGCGTTCTTCTCTGGTTTCAAAGGTATCCAAATATAACAACAGTGCGCGACCATTTTGAGGATCTTGATCTAACACGGCTAGCAAGAGTTTGCGGGCATCTTTATGATTGCCCTTGCTCGACAATATAAATGCGCGATTGAGCAGCTTGTTTTTAGACGGCATCTTTTTGGTCCCCTTACGTTTGCCTACGATTGAAATTAACGTCTCCATAAATAGAGCCCCTAAAGGCGAGGGGGGTTCCCCCTCCCCCATCCCTCGCCCTGTTTATCATTCGTTATCGTTCGAATTATTCTCCCAAATGATGACCATTGTTTGGGAGGCAATTACCAGATCTGGATCACCGTCACCATCCATATCGGCATCCGCTATCCATCTGGCAGACTCGCCAATCTCACCAATCTGGTCACTCTCCCATAACCCACGAAACGGCTGTGCTTGTCCTTCCCATAGGATCAACTCAGGCGCATCCCCACGCATGCCGCTCCCAGAGAGGATATCCAATATGCCATCGAGGTTGAAGTCGGCAATTGTGAATGTATTGGCATGAACGTCGGTTTCGCCAACATCGCTACTCTGCCAGAGACCATCAAATGGTTGGCCGTTGTTGTACCACAAAATTACTTCGAAATCCTCCCGGAAGTCGCTGCTAGAGACCAAGTCTGGCCAGCCATCCTGGTCGAAATCAGAGGTTTGCACTTTCTGAATATCGCCTTCGCTTGTTCCGAGATCATTGGAAGCCCACATTCCATCAAAGGGTATGCCATCGTTTTGCCAAAGGATGATTTCGAAATCATCGTCACGCCGTCCGCCAGAGACAATGTCTATATTCCCATCCTGATCGAAATCAGCAACATCGAGATCAAAAATGCTGTCGTCAGTCACGCCCAGGTCATAACCGATCCATTCATCTTCGAAGGGGGATCCTGGGTTCTCCCAAATGCGTAATTCAACATCTGCTTCTCCTGCTGCACCGGAGACGAGGTCTGCATCCCCATCTTTGTCAAAATCACCCGATGCAATAGTGCCTACCTCATGAGTGGTTTTCCCAATGCCGTTCGAGGGCCACAATCCATCAAAAGGCGAGCCGTCATTTTCCCAAAGTACCAATTCATATTCTGCAGCCTGATTAGATCCTGAGGCAATATCCAGATCGCCATCCAAATCAAAGTCAGCGGTAGCTAGATGGATGAACCCAGCGTTCCCCTTCCCAATGATATGTGCATCCCAGGGAAAACTTGATAATGTTCCAGGGTTTTCCCAAGCCAGAATACGATTGCGTCCGCCGCCGTTGCGAGAAACAATAATGTCTTTGTCGCCGTCATTATCAAGATCAGCCAGAGTTGTATAGCGCGCCGGGTCTAAACCGGTGGCGACAACATGCCCGTGTACGAAAGTTTCTGAAAGGCTTTCGAATTCAAGCTGCGGAGGTGAAGTGATCTGGCCAAAGACCGCTACAGCATCTACAAGCATTTGGGTGTTGACTGATGAGCCTGCAATATATAATGCCTGCTCCTGGTAAACGTCGAAATCTATGGTTGAGTTGGAAGTATATTTATGCTCCCCATCCCGAAAAAAACTGACTGTACTATTCTCATTCACCTGAATTCGGTAGTGGTGCCAGCTATCATTCAGCGGTTCGAAAGATTCGGTGATCCTATCACTTGACGTCAGACCATATTCAATATAATTAAAGTCAGTTTCGGCCGCGATATAAATCTTGGCAATCCCATCGGGTTGGCTGTCTATGCCTGCATAACCCATCGAGGTCGACTGGCTGATGCCAATGTGCAGGCTTTGATGGGTTGCTTCGGTTGTCGAACCTTTGGCCCAGAATTCAATGGCTGTGCCACCCTCTAACACCAAGTTGAATCGTGATGCTACCCCACTGAGATACTCCAAGTCGCCATTGGGATTTAACGCCGTACTGCTCTCGTACCCCATATCACTGCGTAGTGCTGGGCTGGGTGATCCCCAAGGTTTCCAAATCACCCTATCAAAACCAGCTTCCCAATCTTCTCTAAATGCTATGGGCAGGTCACTTAGCTCGTTGACACCAAAACGAAACAGCACGCTTTGTTTGTCTTCATTGTTCGCTGGTCTTACTCCTGGGTTAAACAAACATGCAGAGGTGCTAAAAATTATCACTATTGATACAACCCTAAACTGGATGCGAAAAAACATTTTCATCAAGATTCCTTTCCTTTGCTTGCTCATTCGTTGTGCTCAGGACAGGGTACAGGATATCATAAAAAAAATTGAATTACTTCATATCATCTAGCTAGCAGAGATGGGTGAATTTAGTGTTTTACTTCAATTTCCACGTATGGATGTTGACCAAATAATCCTGTAACATTATTTGAAAATTGCCACCAGCTCTTATAGGCTCCGCTGGAATTTGGAGCCACAAATCGAACTGAAACATCAATGGTTTCACCTGGATCAATGGGGAAGCGAGATTCTGAAATCGAGATACTTTTGCTTGCAGCCATTCTGGACCCATCGATGTGGTTAAATTTCAAGATATGATCCTCGGTCCAAGAACAGTTTCCTGTGTTTTTCATTCTCCAGGTTTTTGTAAATGAAGTTCCTGGTTTAAATACAGTTCCATCTGGGATAGTAATATCAGTGATAAACTTAGCATCCCATTCGCAATCATCGTTATTTATACTTCCTGAAATATTATTCTTGAATTTGAATGATGAGATGATTTGTTCATACCCAGCAATTTCGTCAATCTTTTGACTGGGTATACACTGTGAGGCCGTTGGCAAAAGACCAAAGGCAACAATCAAATCCCCTTTTTTTGCAAAAGTGATTGCAGCGCCCCTGCCTAATCCTCCAAAACGAAACTCAATAAAGATTGCACTTTCTCCGTCTACTGTACGCCAATTGCTTGATTCTAAATCCCATTCTTTCTTATCTATAAGTTGATTCACAAAACTCTCTAATCCCATTTCCCCGGCATCGAGTAGTTCTACTGTGATGAATTGACCCAGGAATATATCTCCTCGAAATTTGCTGATGCCACATCCATAGGTTTCAAAATCTTTCGGATACTCAAATGAAAATCTATTGTCTTCATCTATATAGGTTGACAATTCAGACGAGTCATACATCTGGTGTGACTCTGATGTAGGAGAAGTTGTTTGCGTTGGAGATGGTGATGGGGTATATGTAGGTATTACAGTTGGTGTGTTTGAAGGAGTAATTGTGGGTGGTGGAGGAGGTGTATATGAAGGAGTAAATGTAGGTGATGGAGTTGGCGTTGAATTGGAGTGGGATAACTCACTGATTATTTTATTAACGGAAAATTCACTTGTTAATTTGAATGGGCAAATAACTTCCATTAACTCACATATATCGTTAATTTCTTCCAGGGTGAAATTGTGAGTTGATATCCAATTATCATGCCGAATTTGATATTCACTGTACGAATTCTGCTCTTCATTTTTGAAATTTGCATAGGGTTGATAATTCATCAATCCTTTTTGTGCTTCGTATGCAATTTCCAGGATTTCTGTCAACAAATACACGTTTTCTGCATGTTTTCCCATTGTTGCTAATTGAGCACTCGGTTGAGTTTTCAGCCATTGATCATAACCTTGCAGATTTTCAGAAACTTCTGAGATTGCTTTCCCTTCAATATCGCCGCGGTTAAAAATCGAATCGCGATCATATTTATGATCCAAAATGGCATTCAACAGATTTCTTTCGGCTGAAGCATAAATTCCTATGAAATAAATATCCCCCAAATATCTTTTGGCTTCATGGTAACTTAACTCTTGACCGTTCTGAACGGATTCGACAATTCCCAGAAAACGCTCAAACCGCCTATATGTTTCATCATAGTAGGCTAATGCAATATCTTTTGATGTTCCTTCAGGATGCAAGAAGATCTCTTTTGCAAAGTGCTTAACCACGTCTTCCGCAATGATTTCAATAACTTCTTTTACTGCATGATGAACATTCCCTCTTACCGTTCCGGATAAAAATGCCAAGAAAAATGTACCTGGCCGCATGACTAGATAGTTAACAGAATCAGAAATATGTGCAGCACGTCGATATGCATCAAAAAATGGTTGCGACATTTGGTACAACTCTCGATTTTCTTGATTGATTTGCCATTGGACAACGGCGGTAAAAACCACCCGCTCGTACAAAATGCTATCTATTTGAACTTCGATTCCATTTCTATTTGTTACAACATACCGATATTGCCCAGCACTTACTTCAGTTGCACGGACTCTGAATATTTCTCCATCATACAGTACTCTTTGTTCTACAATATTTGGAATATTTACCACATTCACCAAATGATCCAAACGATCACGTGCTAGTTCATTTCCATGAGAATCGAAGAAAATCAGATGAACCTCCATATCGAGTTCACCGAGAGAATGGGCTACTATTGTCAATTCGTCTAACGTGTTTTCCATATAATAGTTTGGCTTCGCAGGCTCCTCCAGGTTAGTGAATGGAACCTCAGCTTCGCCGGAGATATAAACCGCAGA
The DNA here is from genome assembly GCA_964458115.1 of uncultured Anaerolineales bacterium. Classification (GTDB taxonomy): domain Bacteria; phylum Chloroflexota; class Anaerolineae; order Anaerolineales; family UBA11858; genus NIOZ-UU35. Next base: position 14,814 of record CAYWIC010000039.1, read on the forward strand.
AAAAAAGCCATCCCTTCCATCCCAATTTGGTAATTGTGATGCCTGGATGGGTGTCATTTCAGGGTTATTTGGGAAATTGACAATAATGATTCCCCAACCATCCAGATCGCTTTTCCCAGCATTTTCTGCGCTAAATCTCATGCTAAAGGGTTGCCCTGAAATAACAGTTTCTGGTGAATTAATTCCTAGCAAATGTGGTTGAACATCAATATTGTCTGATTGTGTTTTTTTATCTCCAATTACACCCCATATGCTAAGATGGTCTGTTTCAACTCGAATCTTATTTTTATCTGTTAGAACTTCGCCTCCAGCATATACCCAATGATCATCGACCTTATATATAGCAAACAAATCTGATTCCCCATACTCTGGTGGTAATTGATCAGGATAAGGTAATTCCAATGAAATCGGTTTCTCAAATAGTTCTTGTGTAGAATCGATTGAGTAAGCACTCAAAATAGGTGCATCTTCATATTGATATTGGACGTTTGCAATATTAACCCTTGTTTCTTCAAATATTGCAAATTCAGGTACAGTGATTTGAATGCCGGTAGAGTGTATTATTTGCCCTCCTCCCGAATCCACATATAGTTTGAATTGATTCTCAGATTCTGCTACAGGGATAGCATTTAGAGTATTTCCCTCAGCATTAAATGCTGTGGCAATCGCTTCCATAGTATTTGCGCTACGATTCATTTGCGTAGTCACTAAATCTGATTTGATTAAAATCATGCCAAATACAATGCTTACAAATATAACAAATAAAAAGAGAATATGTTTATTTTTTTTGTCCATTTCAGTTACATAGCCTGAAATCTAATAACTACTGATATGTTCTACGGCCATAACCTGGGGATCGGTTTGGTTTTTAACTCCCATAGATCATCATAAAAAATGAAAGAAGTAGCATCTGGATCAGCAGATGGAAACAAAAACCACCCTTTCTTGCTTTCTCCTAGAAGAAGCTCTGAATCAATAGCAAATTCCCCACCAACTTCGATATGCTCCATACGATTGCCCATATTGTCAGAAATGTACATATTTGTATTTCCTGTATCTGAAGCTAAAACAACTCCAATATATCCCTCTGCAACCCAAATTACCGTGTTTTCGAAATCAAACTGCATACTTCTATCTGTTCTAATAGTCACACTGGTGATGCACTGAGTCCAATGAGCGATATCACTTTCTACCGTCATACAGCCGTTTACATGGTATGTAACTGGCACAAGTAATGGAGTTGGAGTGCTTGATGGTACTGGTGTGACTGTAACTACCAAAGTTGGAGATTGTGTTGGAATCGGGGTCGGATGATCTGTGGGGGTTAAACTTGGTATTGACGTCGCCTCTCGTTCAAATTTATAACTGGTAGCAAGAGCTTCCATAGACTGTTTATCATACGCCAATTGTGTGGCGACTTCGTAAATTGTCGCGGTTGGGCTGTTACACGCCTGAGTGGAGAATAAGATTTGCATGAGCACGATAAAACTTATTTTCATTTCTTTCATGCAATATCTCCTCATGGCCCATGGAAGGTTTATCCCAAAATTAAATATACTTGCCTAATTTCAATCCATCGTGTTCATTGCTGCAACAAGACGGATACATTCTGAAAACACATCACCAGATGCTCTTTAACCAAACGATATGGTCCGAATAAAGTTCATTTCCAGCTGCCAAAGTAAATGAAGGCAATTACAGCGACCCCAAAAATAACTCCCCAAATTTTCGCCCAATATTCTTTTGCATTTACATTTCGCTTTTTATTCGAAATAATTCTCTTCATCTGAATTGATAGCGTTCTTTGCAGATGTTGGATTGATAATTTTTTTTGTAAGAAGATTTTGGGTCTCTGGGAATCGCCGTGGGACATTCCAGATGTAGGGGGATCACCCCGGCAACTCCTAGAGAACCAAGATTTTCATACGAAAATCGCATTGAATTAATGGTATGTTGCCATAGTTGTTTGAGAACCCTACCATCCCCCAAATTGGGGCTCAACCCCCTCTTGCTGAGCCCCACATTCATTCAATACAGGGTATCGCAAACCCGGTACTAGCGTATTCGAATTATTGCCTGCTTGCTTTTCAGAAACATGGCAGATTATTACTTTTTTATTTCAGGTTGATTGATCATTCTTCGGAATCCCCCGGAAATCACCATGGAAAAAAGATTCTGGATTATGGGCGTGCTCATCACGCCCATAATCCAGAATCTGCCTGGCTTGCTGCTAAAACTCTCCCTTTGATTTTACGATCTTATTGATCGAGCGTTTCTGAGATTGGCACTTGGGGAAGAACGAACGTTACAATGGTGCCCTGGCCGAACTTGCTGGATACTTGAATCGTCCCGCTATGAAGTTCGATGATGCGTTTGACTATGGGAAGTCCCAACCCGCTGCCAGGCTGCTGTTGGTTACGAGCGTCGGGGACCCGATAAGCCTGATCGAAGATATAGGGGAGCATGTCCGTTGATATTCCTGCACCATCATCCGATACTGATACTTGGATGGATTCTTCCTTTGGGGTGATACTGATAATGATCTCGCGACTGTTTCCACGCGTATATTTAAGGCCATTGTCGACCAAGTTTTCAACGACTCGTGTGATCCAATCTCGATTGGCTAATACCTTGGGTGGGCGATCGGGTCCGTGGTAGGTCAACTCAATTCCCAGATCTGCAGCGCGGTCAGATTGTGCCATGATCACATTGGCAATCACAGCGCGCATTTGCACTGGCTGCAATTTGATGTGTAGCCCTGGATTTTCAAGTTGAGCCAGCATGCGTAGGTCTGTAGTCAGTCTGGAAAGGCGTTGGGCTTCAGCCTCGATTTGATCGATATAAACTCCGCTGGGATCCCCCTCTCCCACAACCTGACGCAAATTCGCCAGGCCGCCTAGGATGCTCTGCAGAGGGTTGGATGCTTCATGAGATATGAAGCGCATAAAATCCAAATAGGCTTGCTCTGATTTTGGAGCAGGTCGACTTGTGTGTGCATAATACTCCCCTAGTTCTTGTAGATGTTTCTGTGCGCGGCGTGACCTGTTGAAAAAGATCCAGACGGCAAAGATCAGAACAGGAAAAGCCAACAAAGCCAGCAAAATCAGTACTAAGCCAGGGAAACCAAATTCAAGATAAAAGGGCATTAGATATCCTTGAATTTATAGCCCCAGCCATGGGCTGAGAGAATGTACAGAGGTCTTTCAGGTTCAGGCTCGAGCTTTCTGCGCAGCCGGGCGATGCAAGTGTTCACCGCGGTATCAGATACCGTCCCAGTGTCATCATTCCACACAAATTCGATCAGGTCATCGCGCGAGCAGGGTGTGCCTGCACGATCAAAAAGATAGAGCAGCAGATCAAATTCGAGCACTGTCAACGATGGGCGATTTTCCCCGGCTTTGACTTCCCGACGCTCACGATTGATGTGCAGATAACTATCAACTTCAAGCCAACCAGCTGTATTACCAGTCGCATTCATACTACGTGCCATGCGTAACAAGGCGCGCACTTCGGCTACTAATACGGGTAATTCGACGGGCTTGATGAGGTATTTATCAGCACCTACTTCTAAACCGACGACTTGATCTATGGTTTCCATTTTTTCCCCTGAGATCATGATGATGGGGATGTAATGCGAACGACGACGGGCCTCTTGGCAAACTTCCAGCCCATCCATTTTGGGCATGCGCACATCGAGGATGACGAGATCTGGAGATTGCCGCCCTAAATACCCGAGAGCATATTCTCCATTTGATGCTAAAACGACTTCGAACCCCTCTCGTTGCAGGTAATCTCCCAAAGAAGAGCGGATGTTTTCCTCGTCATCGACGAGTAGAACTGTCGCTTCCATCAAGAGATCAGTTTTTCCAAATTAACCTTAGATTTTTCTTCAACCTCAGCATGCAAGCTGTTATTGTGCGAGTCCATAGTCACGACGACGGGGAACTCTTTGACCTGCAAGACCCAAATAGCCTCAGGAACGCCAAATTCCATTTTGTGTACGCCCAATACTTTCTCTACAGATTCGGCAATCAATGAAGCTGCGCCGCCGACTGCATGAAGGTACACCCCTGGAACTTCATTGCAGGCCTGCAAGGTTAGAGCTCCCATGCCCCCTTTACCGATAACGCCCTTCATGTTGAAGTGGCGCATTACATCCCCTTGATAAGGCTCCTCACGGATGCTGGTGGTTGGTCCGGCAGCCACGAATTTATAATCGCCGGTGTCCAAGCCCGAGACCACTGGCCCGCAGTGATAGATCACCCCGCCATCCAGGATAGGCTTGATCGCTTCATAGACTTCCATATCGTCGCCCTGGGGTTCACGTGTTTTCTTGACAAAGGTTTCGATCATCCATTTGTGGACGGCATCGCGGCCGGTAAGCATCAGCCCGGTCAACGCGATCGTGTCTCCGACTTTCAGGTTGCGGATGACATCATCAGAGATGGGGATAGTGACTTCTTGCATAGTGGCCTCCTGATAAGGATGAAGATGGATGATTTACGCTTGATGGCCTTAGATTTTCGCCAATTTGCAATCATAAATCGTAGAGCATTTTATAGGTATTTTTTTACGAGTATGCCAAGTTTCTTCTTTGTCGCTTTGGGGATGATTTTTTTGTTAGTGATCAGTGCTGATGCCAGGGTCTCTCCACAGTCGCACTCTCGAGCGGAATTGAAATTGCGCGCCAAATTACGGACGGCATTTTGGGCGAGCTCGGCATTACGGTTGAGGGTTGCAATCAACATTTCCACATTGACCGGCTCTTCGCTGACGTGCCAGACATCATAATCGGTGACGTGGTTCATCACCGTGTAACACATCTCGGCTTCTTTGGCTAGAAACGCCTCGGGAGCAGTGCTCATGTTGATGACCGCCATACCCCACGAACGGAAGGTATTTGATTCAGCCCGTGTGGAAAAGCGCGGTCCCTCTATGGTGATCAGCGCACCCCCGGCGTGAATCGTCCCCCCGGCGGCGTCAACCGCCTCATAGACATCTTTGGCTAAGTCAGGACAGAATGGGTCCGCGACGCTGATATGCGCAACCATTCCATCCCCAAAGAACGTTCGCGCTCGATCTTTGGTAAAGTCGAAAAGTTGGTCGGGGATGACGATTTCGCCGGGAGCATAATCCTCGCGCAGCGAACCACACGCACTAATGCTGACCACGCGTTCAACGCCCAGGGATTTTAGAGCGTAGATATTGGCTCGAAAGTTGATCTCACTAGGAGAAATATGATGACCAGCACCATGACGGGCCAGAAATGCCACAGGTTGTCCTTCCAGTGAACCAACGACTATGGAGGCACTGGGCTTACCAAAAGGGGTCTCCACATTAAACTCTTGGGTGTTTTCAAGCCCAGGCATATTGTATAAGCCAGAGCCGCCCAGGATGGCAAGGAGAGGTTTGTTTTTCATATTATTTCTTCCAATATTCTGATGCTAAATCTTATCAGAGATCGAGTGATTGGTTCTGCTGGGATATATGGGATTGGTGGCGAAGACACCAATCCCATATATCCCAGCGAGTATATTTCTGTGTTTTTGCTTTCGGTAGAACTACTACTTATCGCTCTCGAATAAATCAAAATAGCCATCCAACCTTTCGATGTCAGTAGATTCGGTTGGTCCTGTTGCCGTACTTGTCGGCTGGGACGCTTCAAGCGCTGCATCGGGCGCACCCATGCCGAATATGACCGGGACGCCACCTACAGAGATCACATCACCCGCTTTTAGGACGGCTGTTTGGGTCCGTATCCCATTGACTGAAGTACCCACGGTAGACTCTAAATCGAAGAGCACATATTGGTTATCTGTGAATCGGATGTTTGCGTGATGTCGTGATACATGGGGGCTATCGATGATGATATCGTTGTCTTTTTTGCGGCCGATATTGAAAGAGTCCTTTTCGATGATGAACACTTTTTTCCCATCAACGATCAAGAAGGCTGGGGGGCGATTTATTTCTATCTTTGAAGACACTTTAATTATCCTCGTTCCTCGTCTGTCCGAATGTCGATTGTTCGTGCTGACCCTCGGAAGGGGGCTTTTCTACTGAGAGTATTGCCTCCCCACAGCGGAGTTGATCACCCGGTGTTACGACCGTGGGTGCGGAGACAGTTGCTTGGTTGAGCAGGGTGCCGTTAGTCGAGGCGAGGTCTTCCACCCACCATTGACCACGGTCAAAGCTGAGACGAGCATGTTGTGTAGAGACGGTTTTTGAGTCGATTACACAGTCGCAATTTGGGTCGCGCCCAATAATAAATTCTGCAGAGGAAACTGATTGAATTCGGCTGTCATCTCCAACAACTATTTTAATACGAAACGAGGCAATTTGTTGAACTCCCAAGTTTGTCGGTTGATTTTTGAGATCTTGCCAAAGCAACCACAATGCCCAGCCAAGAAATGCATAAAGAGCTATCGTCATTCCCCCCCTCAAAACCAATAGGACGGTCCCACTCATAAGATTCCCCCTCGAGTGGTCTGATCATCATCTGGTGATTTTGATGGAATATACTTTTGGGTTTCGTCAGAAGCGATATGGTCATCTTGAGCATAGACCAGTGGCACTCCAGCTAACAAGATTACATCTCTGGGTTGTAGGGTGCTTTGTGTAATTCGGCGGCCGTTAACGAAAGTTCCCCCCGTTGAGTCAAGGTCAAAGATCACATATTGACCGTTAGTGGCCCGCAGTTGAGCATGATGACGTGAAACGCGCGGATCATCGATGATCAACGAGTTTTCAGACCGGCGGCCGATGTTTATGACCGTTTCCTTTAGATTGAAAACCTGGCTGCCGTCGACGATCAGAAATGCATTGGGGGGAATATTTGTCGCGACATCATTCTCTTCATCGCCCACATCGATAGCGGCTGTTTCATCGATGTTATCCTGGCTGATACGTGCAACGATATCAATATCCTCGACATCCATATCAGGCTCGGGTAGGAGATTGATGGTCGGGGAGCTAAGAAATTGAAAACCGGCTTGTTCTCCAGCTTGATGAACTAGCGTAGCAATCTCTTTGAGTAGTACATCTTGCGCAGGTAACCCGCTGATATGTTGGGGGTGCAGCTGGATGAAAAAGATGTCAGGCGCCACATAACTGCCATCATCTCGTTTTTGGGCGCTTATTTGCATCGCGGCGATCAATTGATGTGTCAAGTCATCCTTGGATAACTGTGCTGGGAGCAAACGAGCGATATGACCCTCTATCAGGGTTTGCAAACGGGCTTCGAGTTGGTCGAGTTTGTTGGTGAGGTTATTCATCAGTCTCTCGGGAGCATGCCAATTGTTGGCAAATCTATTATAGAAGAGAGGCAGCTAATGAGCAAGTAATATAGTGTATACTGGGAATATGACTGGATTCCGCGAGATCGAACATACGGCGGATTGGGAATTGCACGTCTGGGCGCCTGATATGATCACTTTATTAGAACAGGCTGCCCGGGGAATGTATGCGCTTTCTCATACTCTGCTCGCTGATGGAGAGAAAATTGAGAGAACTTTCAAATTAGCTTGCGCGGATCGTGAATCATTGCTGGTTGATTTTCTTTCTGAATTATTGTTCTATGCTGAAGATGAAGACCTGGCTTTTGATGATTTCCATCTTGAATTGGATCGCAGCAGTTTCAAGGCGCACATAGGAGGAGCGCAAATCAAAAATCAGGCCAAGGAGATCAAAGCGGTAACGTATCATGGCATGGCAGTCCGGGAGACGGAGCGCGGTTTAGAAGTGAATATAGTGTTTGATGTATAGTGTAAGCAGAATGAAATACCAATTGGAGGTAAGTGATGGTTGAAATATCTGACATTAAAAAAATCAGCGATTTCGAGTGGGAGATTCCCAAATCCTTTCGAGCTGATATGCGGGTCCCGGTGCGTGTTTTTGTCTCCGAGCAATTGCTGAATGAAGCCATGCGCGACAAATCTTTGGATCAGGCCGTCAACGCAGCCACATTGCCTGGATTAGTAGGTCATGTGACCGTAATGCCTGATATGCATCAGGGCTATGGATTTCCTATCGGTGGTGTGGCTGCTACCCGCTACCCTCAGGGAGTTATTTCGCCTGGCGCGATCGGCTATGATATCAATTGCGGCGTGCGTCTCTTAGGGTCACAAATAACCTTCGACGAAGCGCGTCCTTACCTAGACGACCTGGCAACAGCCCTGGATCGAAAATGTCCCAGCGGGGTGGGCAAAGGAGGTCAAATACGGCTGAGCGAGAAGGAATTGAATCGCCTCTGTGTCGAAGGCTCGCGCTGGGCTTTGGGCAAAGGCTACGCTACTCAGGCCGATGTGCGCCGCACTGAGGAGCAGGGTCAGCTCAAAGGGGCTGACCCACACAAGGTCAGCGAGCGCGCTAAAAAGCGCGGCCGCCCTCAGGTGGGCACATTAGGCGCGGGCAACCACTTCATCGAGGTGGACCTGATCGAAGAGATCTACGATCCACAAGCTGCTCAGGTCATGGGTTTGGAGGAAGGCAATCTCGCTTTGCAAATCCATTGCGGCTCGCGCGGCTTTGGCCACCAGATCTGCTCCGACTACGTGCGTTCGTTCCAGGGAGCAGTCAAACGCTATGGGATCAAATTGCCAGATCGCGAATTGGTCTGCGCACCTATGGATTCACCAGAAGGGGAGGCTTATCTGGCAGCAATGCGCTGCGCGGCGAATTATGCCTTCGTCAACCGCCAGGTGTTGGCACACTGGGCTCGAGAAGCTTTTAATGAAGTCTTGGGGCGCAGAGTCCGCAACGCCAACCTGCATCAAATCTATGACATCGCCCACAATATGGGCAAAATCGAGACTCATCAGGTTGAAGGAAAGAGCATGAAGGTCTGCGTTCATCGCAAGGGTGCTACGCGCGCCTTTGGCCCGGGATACGAGGGCTTGCCCGAGGAATATCGCCAGATTGGCCAGCCAGTGCTGGTTCCGGGTAGTATGGGGACGGCATCTTGGGTGCTGGTAGGCACGGAGGGCAGCATGCAGCGTTCTTTTGGATCCAGCTGTCATGGTGCGGGACGAACCATGAGCCGCAGCAAAGCCAAGAAGACCATCTGGGGTGAGGATTTACGCAAAGGATTAGAGGGAGAAGGTATTCACATTCGCGCGGGTTCTATGGCTGGACTTGCGGAAGAAGCCCCTGCAGCGTATAAAGATGTCGATTCCGTGGTTGCAACAGTTGCTGGCGCGGGGATTGCGAAGAAAGTGGCACGGTTAGTTCCAGTGGCAGTAGTCAAGGGGTAATTCGTGGGCGGTTGCTAACAAAGCGACTGGCAATTCGATAGCGTCAGTCACAATATTGACCTGATGATTGCGATATTGACTCTTGTTGTATATGATAGTAATATACAATTATGAAAGATGTTCGAAACCTTGAAGGGTTTGATTGGGATGAAGGAAATCGAAAAAAGAGCTGGATCAAGCATCAGGTTTCGTCAGTCGAATGTGAGGAAGTTTTCTTCAATGCCCCACTTGTGCTAGTAGACGATGTGACGCATTCAGTAGTTGAAAAAAGGTATTACGTATTAGGTCAGACAAGTCGAGGTAGGTGTTTGTTTATTTCGTTTACGATACGAGATGCAAAAATTTGCGTAATTTCTGCCCGAGATATGAGCAGAAAGGAAAGAAAAATATATGCCGAAGCCAATTCCTGATTTCCAAAACGAAGATGAGGAACGCGCGTTTTGGTCTGGGCATGACTCTACCGAATACCTGGATTGGAGTCAGGCCGAACATGTGGTATTTCCGAAGTTGAAACCAGCGACCAAGACGATTTCGCTGAGAATGTCAGAATCGATGTTAAATGAGTTGAGGGTTTTAGCCAACAAGTGGGATGTACCCTATCAATCTCTGATCAAGATGTTTTTGCGTGAACGGCTCGATGTTGAACTGCAGAAGAAATCGGTAAAGTATCTCATTCAGGATGAAGGAGATGCTGAATACGGAGAGCAATGATGTGTAGGTACGATGTATTCACGAGGGGAATAGCATAGTTATGAATGATGAGAATTCTTACATAAACCAAATTCGTGCCCTGGGATGGCCAATGCATTCTATAGTGAACCTCACGAAAATGGAGAGTGGGAGCGAAAGCTCCCACTCTTCATTTTCGTAACCTACTCGATTGGCTCGAAGCGCGCTTGGAAGAAGCGTAGATACTGCGGTTCGTAGACCAACTTCAGGCCTTTGGTTTTCTTGCGGATGTCATAAACGGCTTTGAGACTCTCGGCGACCACATCCATGTGTGCCTGAGTGTAAACGCGCCTAGGGATGGTCAAGCGCGTCAACTCCAGGGCTGGGTAGCGATGATCCCCGGTTTTGGGATCACGCCCCGCGCTGACCACACCGCGTTCCATCGAACGCACGCCAGAGTCCAGATAAAGTTGCGCAGCCAGCGTTTGGGCAGGGAACTGATCCTGGGGGATATGGTCGTAAAAGCGTTTGGCATCCACGAAGATCGCGTGCCCACCGATAGGTTCCATAATGGGGATTGCCCAGTCCAATAATAATTTCCCCAGATAGCGTACTTGTCGAACACGTGAGGCAACGTGATCGTCATGCACGCCTTCTTCGATTCCGATAGCTAGGGCTTCCATATCGCGCCCGGCCATACCCCCATAAGTGTGCAACCCTTCGTATACCACCACCATGTTGCGAGCCTTTTCGGCTACATCTTCTTGATTGACCGCCAGCCAACCGCCAATGTTGACCAGGTTATCCTTTTTAGCGCTCATCCAAGCCCCATCGGTGTAGCTGCAGAACTCCAACAAAATTTCAGCGATAGATTTGTCGGCATAACCCTCTTCGCGCTCCTGGATGAAGAAGGCATTCTCATACATGCGCGTAGCATCCAAATAGACGCGAATGCCGTGTATATCGCAGAAAGCTTTTAAAGCCTTGACGTTAGCCATACTGACGGGCTGCCCCCCGGCCATGTTGACTGTTCCTGCCAGGCTGACGTAAGGGATCTTTTCTGCGCCCACTTCATCGACTAATGCTTGCATTTTGTCGAGATCGACATTGCCTTTGAAGGGGTGCTGATCAGTGGGGTCATGGGCTTCATCGATGATTACGTCCACAAAGATGCCCCCGGCAAGCTCCTGGTGCAGGCGGGTCGTGGTGAAATACATATTGCCAGGGATGTAATCGCCCTCGTTTATGATCGCCTGACTGATCAGGTGTTCCGCGCCGCGCCCCTGGTGGGTTGGCACAACATATTCGTAACCATAATATTTTTGGATAGCCGTTTCCAGATGATAGAAGTTCCGGCTGCCAGCATATGCCTCGTCACCCAACATGATGCCAGCCCATTGGCGGTCGCTCATGGCACTGGTGCCGCTATCCGTGAGTAGATCGATGTAGACATCTTCAGAGCGCATCAGGAAGGTGTTGAACCCAGCTTCCTGACAAGCTTTAATGCGTTCTTCTGTCGTAATCATTCGGATGGGTTCTACCATTTTGATCTTCCACGGCTCGGCCCACGAGCGACGACCAAATTGTTGACCCATGGTTTGGAATTTATGGTTGGACATTCTGCCTCCTGTAGTTTGGGTTGGTTCTGTTAACTGAAGGGGATGACTGTCGAGTTCTTAACTTCTCTAAGAACAAGGCTAGTGTGAATTTGAGCGACTCCTGGAATGGGAGTCAAGCGATTGACCAGAAAATCTTCTAGATCCTCTGAATTGTGTGCAACAACTTTGAGAAGATAATCGTGATCTCCAGTGACAAAGTGGCATTCGAGCACTTCAGGCATCTCCTGCACCGCTTGATGGAATCCTTCAACCTGATCGGTGTCATGGAGTTGTAACCGGACTCGCACGAAGCATAGCATATCGTATCCAGCTTGCTGCCGGTTTACGAGTGAAACATAGCGCTCTATGTAGTGGCTTTCCTCGAGCCGGCGTACGCGGGCATGGGTGGCCGGTGGGGATAAATTAACTCGGCGTGCTAACTCAGTGTTGCTGATGCGGCCGTCTGCTTGCAGCTCGGCCAGGATCTGTTTATCGAGGTTATCAAGATTGATGTTAGTCATTAGATTAACTCTTAAAATATCTTAATTGCGCGAAATAGTCAATGATTATTAAGTGAAAATAGAATAATACAAAATTAATATTCGTAAATTTCATAGTACGATTAGAAAAATTCTGTTGTATTTGCTTGGGCAGACCTTTTCGTGAATAACTGAAACCGAAAAATAGCTTGAAAATCTGATGAAATGATGTTGTATACTAAATCTGGAATTATCAGCCCATTAGCCAACGAACCGGAGATACCATGAGCGCAATACAACCATCTAATGTTAGTACCCATTTTGCCGACAGACTTGCACAAAGTGATCCACTACTGGCGGATATTTTGAAGCGAGAAGGACAACGACAGGCAGACCAAATTGAGCTGATTGCCTCGGAGAATATCGTCAGTCAGGCGGTGTTAGAGGCTCTGGGCGATACCATTACCAACAAAACTGTCGAAGGGTATCCAGGTGCCCGCTACCATGGTGGTGCCAAAGTGCTTGATGAAGCAGAAAGGGCAGCAATCGAGCGCGCTACTTCGTTATTCGAATGCCAGTTTGCCAACGTACAGCCACATTCGGGATCCCAGGCCAACCAGGCCGTGTTCGTCGCGTTGCTCCAGCCTGGAGATACTGTCATGAGCATGGCACTCACTGCGGGTGGACATTTGAGCCATGGCGCGGCGCCCAACATGTCAGGTAAATGGTTCAATGCGGTGCAGTATGGCGTTGATCCCCAAACTGGGTTGCTGGATTATGCTGAACTTGAGCGCCTGGCTTTGGAGCACAAGCCCAAGCTGATCATCGCCGGGGGCTCGGCCTATCCTCGGGTGATTGATTTTCCCTTTATCCGTTCGGCAGCAGATCGTGTTGGGGCTACATTTCTGGTGGATATGGCCCACTTTGCCGGGTTGGTCGCAGGTGGTGTGCATCCCAGCCCTTTGCCTCACGCGCATATCGTCAGTTGCACAACGACAAAGACATTGCGTGGTCCGCGCGGCGGATTGCTGCTCACTAACGAATCGCAACTGGCCAAGAAGATTGATTCAGCCATTTTTCCTGGGATGCAGGGCAGTCTGCACCCCAATACCATCGCTGCTAAAGCCGTCTGCCTGGGAGAGGCGATGCGGCCTTCCTTCAAGGTTTATGCTCAAGAGGTTGTGGATAATGCCAGAGCGCTAGCGGGTTCCTTAGAAGAACGCGGATTAGGGATCTGTGCTGGGGGCACAGACACACATCTTGTCCTGGTGGATGTGAAACCGAAGGGATTGTTGGGCACACATGCCGAGCAAGCCTTGGAAGCCGCAAATATCACCTGCAATAAGAACCCCATTCCGTTTGACCCTACAAACCCTAAAAAATGGACAGGATTACGGCTGGGAACGGCGGCGGGCACAACCCGCGGGATGAATGCTGAGATGTTTACCCTGATTGGAAATTTGATCGCTGATGTATTAGATGATTTGTCTGGAGGCGATGAGCCGGATATTAAGGTTGAAAATCGTGTCAAAGCCCAAGTGGCGAAGATATGTCAAAACCATCCGACCTATGTGATGTAAGAAGTTGACTTCTAATTTGATATAAGTATTATGGAAGAGATTCCGTTAGAATATATAGAGTGAGCGTCGCCACCACTCTATATATTCTAACGAGGTTTTAAAAATTGAGGAGATTATAGTGGAGCCCTTGCGGGCTATTCTTTGAACACATCATTTGAGAGATAGCCTTGCCAAACTTTGGCAACTGGACCAGTCATGCAGACTTCGAAATTCTCATCAATAAATATCTTCAGTTCTCCTCCTGGCATACGCACAGTGATATCCCCATCGCATAATCCCAGCCGGTGCGCGACCGCCGCTGCTGCACAACTGCTGCTCCCTGAAGCCAGTGTATAGCCCGTGCCCCGCTCCCATATTTCGATTTGAATAGTCTCTCGATCCAGTACCTGCATGAATTGTACGTTGGTGCGGTTGGGGAAACGCGGTTCGATTTCGATCAAAGCCCCCCATCTTTTTGCATCTTCTGGCGAGATCTCGTCGCAATGGATTACACAGTGCGGATTTCCTATGCTCACCGCGCAATATGTGAACCCTTGCTCATCAATGAGCAGCGTTTCATTGATGACTTCACGTTGTGTGCCGACAACTGGGATTACGCGGCTGTCGAAGCTGGCGATGCCCATTTCTACTGAAATTCTCTCACCATTCTGAAAAACCTGGGCTTTTACCGTTCCTCCTTTGGTCTGAATATTGAATGGCTCTGAGCTCACTCGATTTTCATCCCAGAGATAACGGGCGAAGATACGCAGGCCATTGCCGCTCTTCTCGGCTTCGCTGCCATCCGGGTTGAAAAAGCGCGCCTCAAAAATGTCTTCATCTAGCTTCGAACAGTCCAAAACGATGCCATCGGATCCAATGCCAAGGTTGCGATCGCAAATTTGATGGATTTGATTTGGGGTGAGAGGCGCGCCATAATCTGCTTGACGTATAACGAGATAGTCGTTTCCCAAACCGTGATATTTATGAAATAGAATGCAAGATAACTTGGCTTGGGTTTCAGGCAAGGGTTTATCCTGGCGAACAAGATCGTCCGGTGATTCGCGGCTGCGTATCAGTGTGGTTACGCCGTCCTCCAGCCAAAGCACAGCGGGGCGGGTGGCGCCGTTATAGTTGCTGGCCATGCTGAGTTGATATGCACCACTGACCGGGATTGCGATGATCTCATCGGGTTGCACATCTGGGAAAGGCAAGGCTTCGATGAGCACATCTCCACTCTCGCAAAATGGGCCCGCGAACCAGGCGGGGTCAGCATTTGTTCGCTGGGGGTTGATGACAGGCAAGGCCGTGTAACCCGCCTGATAGAGCGCAAAGCGTGGGTTATCGGCCAGGCCGCCATCGAGCAGAATCCAACGTCGCTGCGGGGTACGTTTGATTGTTCCGACTCGATAAAGGGCGACCCCCGCTGGAGCAACCAGGCTGCGGCCTGGTTCCAATTGCAGGTGTGGGAGCGGGATTCCTCTTTGGGAGCAGCCATCCACTACGGTTCCAGCCGCGAAGCGGACAAAATCTTCAATCGAAGGATGGGGTAAGTCATCTTCATGATAGGGAACGCCCCAACCTCCTCCAAGGCACAAAGTCCAATCGGCGGCCAATTGTAATTCTTCGGCTAGATCCAACGTTCTTTCAATGGCATGCTCGATTGGGTCTGGTATGTGGAATTGTGAGCCTAGATGAAAGTGGAGTCCATTGATGGGTAACTGGTTTGTTCGGCAAATGTGAGCAGCCTCTACAATTTCTTCTCCACTCATGCCGAATTTGCTATCGTGCTGACCGGTTTGGATGTGCGCGTGCGTTTCAACAGCTTCCCCAGGTTTGAAGCGCAACCACAAGTTAGGGAGAGGGACCTCAGCATTTGCAGCCAGAGCCTTTATCCGAGTCAATTCAGTCAAGTTATCGACCACGATGGTTCCTGCTTGAGCAAGACCGGCTTTAAGAACTTGCTGAGATTTATTGACCCCATGTAGGAGAGTGTGCTTTCTCGGGACACCAGCCGCTGAGGCAATGTGTAGTTCGCCGAGACCGGTGCAGTCAACCCAAAGTTTGTGGCGTTGGGTCCATTGTGCCAGCGCCAGGCTTAGGAATGCCTTACCTGCGTAGGTAATACCTGCCTGTCCAGGATAAAACTCAGCCAGTGATTGCTGGTATGCAGTAATTGTTTCATCCAGCGTGGCAGCATCGTAGATGTAGAGCGGTGTTCCGAAGCGATCCGCTAATCTTGCTAAGTCGCAACTGGCAATGCTGATGTGCTCTCCAGATGAAGTCGTTTCAATTTCGGTGGTGAGCGGGAAGAGTTGAATTCTTGACGGGATTTTCATATTTGGACCTGGTCGAGGGATTATCTTTTGATGTGGATTCTAGCACAGCAAATTAAATGAAAACTGGGGAGCAGGCGCACTGCTCCCCAGTGATTCACTAGTATTATTTTTTGCCTGAAAAATCTTAGTGGTGCAAGATCTGCTGCAGGAATAGCCTGGTGCGTTCTTCCTTGGGGTTGTTGTAAAAATCTTCAGGCGTATTCTCTTCAACGATTTTTCCGGCGTCCATGAAGATAATGCGGTCAGAGACTTCACGGGCGAAGCCCATCTCGTGGGTAACCGCCAAAATCGTGTAACCGCTTTTTGCCAGATCGCGCATTACATCCAGTACTTCTTTGATCATCTCCGGATCAAGGGCCGATGTCGGTTCGTCGAATAGCAGGATCTTTGGCTGCATCGATAGCGTGCGTGCGATGGCCACGCGCTGCTGCTGACCACCAGAAAGCTGTCCGGGAAATTTCCCGGCTTGTTCAGGGATGCCTACTCGCGTGAGCCATTTCGTGGCAACTTCCTCAGCACGATCGCGTGACCACTTGCGTACGTTGATCGGAGCAAGAGTGATGTTATCCAAAACCGTTAAATGAGGGAATAGGTTGAATTGCTGGAATACCATCCCCACCTCGCGGCGAACTTCCTGGATATTGCGGATGTCGTGCGATAGTTCTGTGCCATCGATGATGATGCGGCCTTCCTGGTGTTCTTCCAGGCGGTTGAGGCAACGGATAAAGGTGGATTTGCCTGAACCTGAAGGGCCGATGATTACGATCACCTCGCCGGGTTTTACTCTGAGGTCAACACCGCGCAGGGCCTCGAATTCGCCAAACCATTTGTGGACATTTTCAACGATGATAATCTCATCTACAAAGCTTTGTGCTGGGCCTTCGAATTCCATATTGTCGTTCTCCTTTAATCTTCAGTCCTTAGATACTCTGACCGTTGATTGCAATTCACTGATTACTTAGCCTATCGTTCTCCAACGCCTAGTTGTGTTTCGAGTCGTCGGCTGTACGAGGACATGATGAAACTTCCCAGGAAGTAAACTAAACCCATGAAGACGTACAGTTCAAGGCGCAACCCCAACCATTGTGGGTTGGAGCTGATCACCCGGTTGATACCCAGGAAGTCGAACAGGCCGACAATGGATACAAGCGAGGAAGATTTGAATGCACCGATGAACTGACCAACAATGGCCGGAATGACGATACGCAGCGCCTGGGGTAAGATTATAAAGCGCATTTTCTGGAGGGTGTTGAAACCCAGCGCATCGGAAGCCTCGTACTGTCCATTGGGTATGGCTTGCAAGCCGCCGCGGATGGTTTCAGCCATATAGGCTGAAGAGAAAAGCGTATAGCCTACGATTACGGGCCAGGGTTTGGCGATGCTTGTGCCTGCCGAAAAGAAGAAGGGTGCCATATTGATGCCCATGAAGAGCAGTGTGATCAGCGGCACACTCCGGATCAGTTCGATGAAGATCGTACTGGCTCCAGAAACCATGTTGCCATTGAAAAGGCGATGGATCATATAGGCAATGCCCAAGATCAATATCGGCCAGAAAGAGAGTAACTGCTCGACAAAGTTTCGAGACGTCGCCAGCAATTCTGGGGTAGTGGTAAATCCCCAAATGGTCGCACCAATGCCCGCAGGCCAGATGATCCAGGCAGGGATACCAAAAACATCGCTTTGGCGCGCCAATGCCAACACCATGCCCAATGGCATTGAGAGTATGATCACCGAACTGGCAATGATCATGGTCAATAAAAAGCCACCCCACTCATCGACATTGATGGGTGTGAAAGTTTCACTATTCCCTATTGCCCACCATATTGAATACAGAATGGGCCAGACTGCAGTTGTACCGATTAACCCGGCCCAACTGAAGGGAATCACTTTTTGCCACCAGAGTAGAGCATAGATAGCCAGCAATACTGCCGCGCCGGTAAGTATTCCCCCAATGTTGTAAGGATTGTTTGGTACACCTGCTAAGAAGATGTACAGGATGACAGGCGAAAGCAACCAGAATCCATTGATAATGTTGCGAACAACGCGTAATCTATCCTTCAACATGGGGCGTCCAACGATATATGTAAGCAACCACATCCCTAGGATGAAAAATAGTGCTGTCCAAACTCGCCAAGAATATTCAGGGCCCAGAACGCCCGTTGCCAGAAGTTTTCGAGCACCAACAATGACCCCCCAGGTAGCCCCATCTTCTGGCTGCAGTTCTGGCGCAGTTAGGGCGGGATCGAAGGTTGCATTGATGATACCCCAGTTTACAGCACCAATAACGGCATTGACCAGGATCAAAGATATCAATAGGGTAAGAATCGTGTTGGAGATAGAACTGAGCAGATTATCTCGTAGCCAGCGGCTAAAGTTAGTATGGCGGTGACGAAATTCTCCGAAGATAACCATAGCAATACCAACTAACCAGACTACCAAAACGATGATTGTCGAGGTGCGAGATTCCTGAAATTGCCCGTTGGTATAAACGGCGGTTATTACTGCTAAAGCCAGGACGATGAGCATTTGATACCAGGAACCGGTCAGGTTATCTTGTAGGAAGAATTGCCAGTTAAAGCCTCTGCCAGTGGAGGTTTCACCCTGAGTAGTAGATTCAGTATGTGTCGTCATGTTTATCTCTCCACCAGTTTAATTTTCTCGTTATACCAATTCAGCAAAACTGAGAAGCCCAGGCTGATGAGCATATATACCAGCATGATCATGACGAACATTTGTAATACTCGCCCCGACTGATTCATGATGGTATATGAAGCGGCATACATATCTGGGAACCCGATCGCGATGCCCAGGCTGGTATCCTTCGCCAGACTGAGCGCAACGCCAATTCCCGGTGGAATGATGACACGCAATGCCTGTGGCAAAACGATCAATTGCAGCCTTTGCCCTTCATTCAAGCCCAACGCTCGCGCTGCTTCGGATTGGCCTTTCGAAACCGAAAGGATACCGGCACGCACAATCTCGGCTAATGTACCGCCATAGAAAAGCACCAAAGCCATCAATAAGGCGGTAAATTCCGGCTTCATACGGGATCCGCCGACCATATTTAGCCCTTCACGAGTTGGAAGACTCCAAACGATAGGGCTTTCCTTGATTGGAAGGATCAGATGGCTGCTAGCATCCTCGAAAGTGGCGCGTTCTGCTGCCAGGATTGACTTTGTAGCAGCAAAAACATCACATTTTTCATCAACATATCTCTCGGTGGCTTGGTCGGGTCGATCTGAACGGCGAACCCGGTAAGGAATTCCCAACTTTCGTAACTGTCTAGTAAAGTTGGTTTCCGAAGCTGAGTCTTCTAACACACAAACTTGGAGAGCGAAATCTTTGATTTCATCATCAGTAAGATTTTTAAATTCATCTACATGGTTCAATCCTGTGCGTTGAAGCATCAATTTTTCGATGTCAATGAGTTCACGAATACGGCTGCCTTTGGTTACCATCAGACCTTGTGTTTCAGATACCGCGCCAGATACAAACCAACCCAGGGCAGCGATGATGATAAAAGCGATGATGCCGGTTGAAATGCGGTTGCTAGGTTGGCCAGTGCGTTCTTCTCGCCGTCCTAGAATTACCCAGAGTACTTGAAATTGGATAATACCCAAAACCAGGAAAGCCAGCCAAATAGCAGCTGATGATGTAAACTGTATAGAGGGGATATTTAAACCACGTTGGGACAGGTAGAAAGGCAAACCCAAAGGTTGTAGTGCTTCATCAAGTTTTGGTGCGGTTAATATTACACCGAAATAAATGAAAAATATCTGGATAAGAAGGGGCGTATTTCGCATCAATTCCACATACCATAAAGCCAGTTTGCTGATCAACCAGTTTTCTGATAAGCGGGCGATACCAGCGAACGTGCCCAACAGAATGGTGAGGATTACGCCAAAAATGCCAACTTTGAGAGTATTGAGGACACCAACAGCAAAAGATCGCCAGTATGGATCCGTGTTGGTGTGGTCGATCATCGTGTCTGAAATATCAAAACCAGACTCGCTTTCCATGAAATCATATGCGCAGCGGTAGCTGAAGGTGCCATCCCGACAGATGAACTGCGATTCTCCGAGTTTTTGAGCATTTTCTGCAAAATTGCCGCCGATGGCTCTGACACCAAAAACGACCAGAACAATAAAGCCAATCTGCCCCAATACGCCTAGGACGCGCACATCGAACAGGAATCCCAAAACTGTCCGCCATAAGGGGGCGGCCTGAGATTCTGTCGGCGGTGAGGCGGGTGATTGCGTCATGCGATTTCTCCTTTCATTGATGGGACAGTAAAATATTCGAAATTAAAAGAATGCCTGTCACTCCTAAAAGTGACAGGCACATTCAGATACTATGATTAGCGGAAAGGCGGGGCATATAAAATGCCGCCATTTGTCCAGAGATTGTTCAAACCACGGG
>CAYWIC010000040.1:0-35059 GCA_964458115.1 uncultured Anaerolineales bacterium
CGATTCTTCCAGACCATTTCAAAAATGGGATCTTATTTTTGCACACCTCCTTTGAATTTCCTGTTGATTGTCCTGGATGCCACCCTCACGACGTTGGCATATGCTGTCGGTGGCATTTTCCTCAGCACCCTCCTCGGTCTGATGGGCGGTATCCTGGCTTCCGAAATTTGGTGGACGTCTGTAATCCCTCGGCGGATATCCCGATTTGGGCAACACGCACCCTGGTTGATTATCCGTTCAGGGTTGGCCATCCCGCGCGCCATTCATGAAGTAATCTGGGGGTTGTTCTTTGTCAATGTCATTGGCCTCGATCCCTTGTCAGCAATTCTAGCCATCGCCATCCCCTTTGGCGCTATCACAGCCAAGGTTTTTTCGGAAATTCTCGATGAAACCCCATCTGAGCCTTTCTTGGCACTGCTCAATAGTGGGGTATCACCTTTGAAGGCTTTCGTGTACACCCATCTGCCGCGCGCCTTCCCCGATTTAACCTCTTATAGCTTTTACCGTTTCGAATGTGCCATTCGATCTGCCGCGGTATTGGGGTTAATTGGCGCTGGAGGTTTGGGATATGAGATCTTCCTCAGCTTGCAAACCTTGAAATATGAACAAATCTGGACCTTGTTGTGGGCTTTGTTTGCCCTCAATGGCTTGGCAGATCTATGGAGTTCAGCCTTGCGCGGCAGAATCGGTTATCAAAATCGATGCACTGGGGATTGCTCAGATTACGCTCAGGCATATTCATCAAAGAGCAGCATCCTGGTGACCAGGGATCCCCTGGTGAAGTTCTCTATACGAGCTGCGATGGTCCTCGTTCCCTTAGCCTTCATATATATCAGCCCTGATTTTGGGAAACTGATATCAGCGCGTTCCATCGCTGAATTTCGTCATGTTGCCCAATTATCCTGGCCGCCTTCATTCGGGATTTTGTCAACTCTGGATTGGGTCAAGAGTATTGGCATCACGGTAGCGATGTCTTTATTGGCAGTTGCATTTGCAGGGAGTATCGCTCCGTTTATGGCCTATTTTGCGGTGCGGCCAAAAAGGTCAATTGGCTCAAATCCAGGTATATTTCTGAGAAGGATCTCCATCATTGCAACGCGCGGTTTCTTGTTGATTGCCCGTTCGATCCCTGCACCCATTTGGGCATTAATATTCCTTTTCCTGTTTTTTCCAGGGATTTTGCCTGGCGCACTAGCCCTGGGTGTATATACCCTGGGAGTTTTAGGGCGCTTGGTTGCTGAAACCATAGAGAACCTAGACGATAGGCCAGTCCAGGCTCTCAAAGCCCAGGGAGCCTCGCCGTTGCAATCGATTGCTTATGGTGTGATTCCATTGACAGTGCCACGATTTATTGCATACTTATTAGTACGCTGGGAAGAGGCTATCCGGGCGACGGTAGTTGTCGGTCTCGTTGGTGCGGGTGGTCTCGGCCGACAGCTGATCGAACACCTTAGCAGTTTCAACTACAGCGGTATGCTCGCGATATTAGTTGTTTTTGCGGGGATAATTTTTACCGTTGACCTGATCAGCACCTCGGCGCGCAGAGATTTTCGTTTGAGTAGTTAGCTTGATAGACCAGAGGAGTGAAAAAATGGATACTAAAAATCAAAAGCAAGTTTCCCTGAGCTGGATTGCCCTGTTACGGATGATGTTGGGAGTTTTGTTCTTGACCACTTGGTGGAGCAACCTCAATAAGGGCTTTTACACATCCGGAGGATTACGCAATTTCTTTACCTACGTTTTCCCCCAAGGCGATAATCCATTGTGGTGGTATGCCTCGTTTATCGAAGGCGTGATCCTGCCCATTCGAGAGGTCTTTGCTCCCATACTATTGGTAGGAGAATTCCTGATTGGTTTCGCACTGCTATTCGGAGCCCTAACTCCCTTGGTCAGCATTTTTGCGGCATTCTTCATCGTCAATACCTATTTTGCGACCTTCGGACATGATTGGCCCTGGAGTTACGTGATGATCTTGGGCATTCTCTTTGTTGTCTTTGGCGCAAGAGCGGGACGCAGTTTGGGAGTCGATGCCTGGCTGCATGCGCGCCGAGGTGAGCCGCCGATTGGCATCTTGTGGTGAAGTTGTGACGGTTCTCGAGATTATCTACGTAATCAGCGCGGGGATGTTGGCAGTTTATGGCTATAATTCCCTGATCCTAGCCTGGATCCGAGCAAAACGCCATAAACCCCTGCCTGTCAAAAGTGCGGAATCAAATTACCACTGGCCACAGGTTACGATTCAGCTGCCAATCTATAACGAGCGCTTTGTTGCCGAACGTCTGATCAATCAGATAGGAGCGCTGGATTATCCACGCCAACGTCTCCAAATCCAGGTATTAGATGACTCCACGGATAGCACGGCAGAAATAATCGCCAAGACAGTGTCCCAACAACATTCTCAGGGACTGGATATCGTCCACATTCGGCGACCCGAGCGGACTGGCTATAAAGGGGGAGCTTTGGAATTTGGCTTGTCATCAGCCAAAGGTGACTACATCGCCATATTCGATGCCGATTTTATGCCTCAGCAATCATTTTTAAAAGAGATGCTGCCTTACTTTGATGATGATCCACAAATTGGCTGTTTACAGGGCCGCTGGGGACACCTCAACCGAGATTCCTCCTGGCTGACTCGAGCCCAAGCCAATGGCATAGATGGTCATTTCATCGTTGAACAAGATGTGCGCAGCCGCAATAACGTATTTCTAAACTTCAATGGCACTGCTGGGATCTGGCGCAGAGATTGCATTCAGGATGCAGGCGGCTGGCATCATGATACCCTCACCGAAGACCTAGACTTGAGCTACCGTGCTCAACTGAAGGGTTGGAAGGTCCGCTATGTCCCACACGTGGTAGTTCCCGCGGAATTACCTGTCCATATAAGCGCATTAAAAAGGCAGCAATTCCGCTGGGCTAAGGGCAGCATTCAAACAGCACGCAAACTGCTTGGTCAGCTATGGAAATCAGACAACCCTCTGATCGTCAAGATCGAAGGTTCAATCCATCTGACAAATTACATCGTCCACCCACTAATCCTGTTAAATTTGGCACTGACCCTACCCTTAGTTTCCTCACAAAGCTCGTTATTCTGGATCACGCCTCTATTCACGTTTGCTGCCATAGGACCGATGCTTATGTATTGGGTAGCCATGGATTTCGAAGGCAAGCGTCCTTTGCGGAAAGTGCTTAATTTGTGCATGTTAGTTGTGCTGGGCATGGGTTTATCTCTAAATAACTCTAAGGCCGTTGGTGAGGCGCTCTTGGGGAGACAGAGCTCGTTCCTGCGAACTCCTAAATTCGATCTTCGTGGTAGGAAAAAAGCCCTGGGCACTAGCGAATACGTCCTCCCTATTGATCCGAATGCTTGGATAGAAACGCTGATTGCTGTCTATGCTCTGGGTCTGTTTATTTATGTGGTAACCAGTGGGGTATGGAGTCTGGTGATCTGGTTGCTGTTGTATGCTGTAGGGTATTGTTACATAGTCAGTCTGAATTTTCGCCAGAGTGTGGTTGAAGTTAGTTATTGATGTTTGTTTTTTTGAGGTATGGTTGTATTGTTTTTGATATTTTCAATATATAATGGCTATACGCATTGCTGTTATATAAAAAATCTGCGTTCACCATCAGCATCCGGTATAATGTGATAATAGTATAATCCATAATAGATGGTCCATCACCAGCAACTCACCGATGCTGATCCCACAAGTCATCCGCACCAAGATAATCCCCCCTACCCCACCGGCACGCATCCTTCAGCGACCACGGCTCTTTAGAGCATTGGATGAAATTGCCCACTACCGATTGACATTGCTCCAGGCGAACGCGGGATACGGCAAGAGTACCGCCCTCACATCCCTGGCTCAAGAGAGACCGGTTATTTGGTATCAGATCACAGAAGAAGATAATGATATTTTCGTCTTCCTGCTCCATCTACTCCATGCAACCCAAGTTGCCATTCCGCATATCGATACCCTCCCCATCCATTTATTAGAGGGATGGGATAATATCCAAGATCCCTTACCAATGGTGGAAATCATCCACCAATATTTGAATGCCCTTAGTGGTAGTCTCAACCAACTCACAATTCTGGTTCTGGATGACATCCACTTAGTGGCGAACGTCCCCGAGATTGCACATGCACTTGATCGACTCATTGGACTGGCTCCGTCAGAACTAAAGGTCTTGCTTTCATCGCGCTTCCCGATAAAGCTGCCCAATTTGACCCGCTGGCAATCACGCGGCGAGATACTTTCAATCGACCACAACACATTGAAATTTACACGAGACGAGATCTCACTCCTATTCAAAAAGCAATACGATCATGAGCTCGCGATCGAAGAAATCGACAGCCTTACTCAACTCACTGAAGGCTGGGCTATCGCACTGCAACTTGCCTGGCAGAGTTTACGCAGCGGGGCAATTGCTTCCATTGAGGACGTGATAAGCAAAGGCGCGAAATCCCAAAGTCACCTCTTTGAGGTGCTCACCTATGAGGTCATGCAACAGCAGCCTGAGGATATTCAGGTATTTTTGCGAATATCTGCCACTTTAAGGATCATGACCCCGGAAGCCTGCGATGCCATTCGGGGGAGTTCTGATAGTGAGACGATTCTCGAACATTTACGCCAACATGAGCTATTTGTTGTCGATCTTGGCAATGAGGGTCTCCGCTACCATCACATTTTTCACCAGTACTTGTTAGGACTATCGGCCGAAGATCAATTGAGGGGGTGGCACCAACTGGCAGCAAAGTATTATCAGAAACATTCTGATATCGATTCCGCGATCTACCATCTATTTCGCGCCGAGAACCATCATCAGGCAGCCACATTGCTAGGCAATTATGGGCCGCGCTTATTGGTAATGGGACGCCTCGATACGTTAGCTGCCCACCTCGACCATCTATCACCCGAAACGCTCCACCAACATCCCATCTTACTTACTTATCTTGGTGACCTAGCCCGTTTACGAAGTCGGTTTCAAGAAGCGTTGGGCTGGTACCAGCAGGCAGAAACCCTCTGCAAGGAACGCGGTCTAAGTGACGGTCTAAGTCGCTCGCTGCGTGGCCAGGCGCGCGTGTACCTCGACACCGTCAGCCCTCGCCGAGCTGAAGAGCTATTGCAGCAAGCCTTGCGAGTCAGCGACGGCACCGCAGACCGTGAGGCCCAGTCCAGACTGTATCAACTGTTGGCAGAAAACAAGCTGGACACTGGCAAAGTAGAAGAGGCAGAAGAACTACGGCACAAAGCCGAGGCGTTGGTCCGAGAGGGACCAGCAGATTCACAGTTACTCATTCGAGTGCTATTGCGAACTGGACGCCTTACCGAGGCCAGGGAGCAATTAGAGGCGTTGGTCGAAGTTGAGCGTAAAGAACCAGTGCATATCGCTCGATCCCATCGAGAAACTTTGCTGCTGCTTTCATTCATTTATGCTATGCAAGGCAATCACCAAGACGCATTTCAAACAGCTTCAGAGGGAATTGAGCGCGGCAAAGCCTTGAACTCACCTTTTATCATGGCTGTGGGACATATGCGCCTTGGTCATGCCCAAATGTTGAGTTCTGATCCCGACCACTTCCTTAAATCAAGAGAGCAATTTGAAAAGGCCATTGAGATCAGTCGCACCTTGGCCATTCCGCGTCTGCGCGTTGAGGCTTGCTGGGGGCTTTGCAAGACATATGGCTATCAAGGAGATCTCGACGAGGCGACCAAGATCGCCCTAGAGGGAATCGAGCTTGCCAGCCAATCGGGAGACGAATGGATTGCTTCACTTATTCGTATGTCCATGGGGGCAAGTCTTACCCTTGCAGGAACTTACGACGAAGCTTCTGAGTGGTTGCGGCAGGCTACGCGAGGATTTCGTGAAT
Source organism: uncultured Anaerolineales bacterium (assembly GCA_964458115.1). Taxonomy (GTDB): domain Bacteria; phylum Chloroflexota; class Anaerolineae; order Anaerolineales; family UBA11858; genus NIOZ-UU35. The sequence continues at coordinate 5,867 of CAYWIC010000040.1, forward strand.
GCAGTGACCCCTTTGGGACGAACGCAGCCAGGTTGTGGTTATGTCTGGTCAGGTTCCGGCAAGGGGATACGGAACGTTTATCTCAAACGCTGAAGGAAGTTTTGGCGGCATGCCGGCAGCAGTCCTATGATTACTTATTCACTCGCCCCTCCTTATTCGGCCTGACGGATGAGCGTCTGGCAGTTCCCTTGTTGATCTTTGCTCGGGAGCATGGCTGGGAGGGTATCTACCCCGAAAGACTACTCAACGAACTGGGTCTCGAGAAAATTCGAAGTCATCCTGGGTACCAACTTAAGGTCCAAACTCTGGGTGCCTTCAGAGTTTGGCGCGGCACCCAGGAAATTCCCCACAAGGGTTGGCGCCGAGAAAAAACACGCCAACTATTCCAAATCTTGCTTACATACCGTCAAACACCTCAAAATCGTGAGCAATTATGCGAGCATCTCTGGCCTGAGATCGATCCGGACACATCCCAGCGAAACTTCAAAGTCGCTCTAAGCACCCTGTATAACGTACTCGAACCCAATCGAGAACCAGGAAGTGACTCGGCTTTTATCGTTCGCCATGGGACCACGTACTCCTTAAGACCAGAAGCTGACCTCTGGATCGATGCTGCCCAGTTTGCAACGATCGTCCATCAAACTGAAAAAATCATGGCACATGATCCTCTTCAGTCGATCGATTTGATGGCAAATGCTCTGGCGCTTTATTGTGGTGAGTACCTCCCAGACGCTCGCTACGAAACCTGGGCCGCCGCAGAACGTGAGCAATTGTCTGTTTTATATCTGCGCACAGCTGATCAATATTGTGAATTGAGCCTCCAGAGCAACAACATTGAAGATGCGATCCATTTGTGCCAGCAAATCTTGAGTTATGACAACTGTTGGGAACGCGCCTACCGGCACCTGATGACTGCCTATGATCAGCTTGGGGACCATGGTCAGGTTGCCCGAACGTACCAGCGCTGCCTGGACACACTAAAGGAAGAGTTAGATGTCCTCCCTGCTCCTGAGACCGAACAGCTCTACCAACGCCTGATCCTAACCGACTAATCAATTTGTAACCACCTCGTTACAGCCCTTTGCTATCCTGGTCGAAAGAAGCAAAGGGTTATTTTATTCTTTGCGAAAGCACAATGTCACAATCCATGTCAAATCACGAATCGAAACCCAACATCTCATCGTTTGTCATCCGATTTGTGCGTGAGCCGAAGGAAGACTCGAGCTCCGGGCGCGATAGACCTCGACCCTATCGAGGTGCAATACGTCATGTGCAAACAGATGAAGAACTCGGGTTCACACAATGGCAAGATGCAGTACACTTCATTCAACAATTCATTCCAATTCACGATTTAGAGCAAAAGGAGCAATAAATGCGTCTTAAGGACAAAGTATGTTTGATCACTGGGGGAGCAGCCGGGATCGGAAAAGCCACCGCCCAACGATTTGTTGAAGAAGGTGCCAAGGTCATCATCTGCGACCTGGCCGAAGAGACGGGAGAGAAAACAGCATCAGCGTTAGGCGTTGATTTCTACAAGGTCAATGTGGCCGACCGCCAGGATGTTCAGATTTGGGTGGATGGTGTGGTTGAAAAATACGGGCGCGTGGATGTTTTGATCAACAACGCTGGCGTTCTGCGGGATGGCCTGTTCGTCAAAGTCAAGGAGGGCGAACTGGCGGGCCAGATGTCCGAGGAGAATTTCGACCTGGTCATCGATGTAAATTTGAAGGGCGTATTCAATTGCGCTCAGGCAGTAGCACCCTACTTGATCAAACAAGGTGAGGGTGGCGCAATCATCAATACGACTTCAATCGTTGGCCTGGATGGCAACTTTGGGCAGACCAACTACGTGGCTTCCAAAGCTGGAGTGATCGGCATGACCAAAGTTTGGGCGCGCGAGTTGGGACGTCACAAAATCCGAGTCAACGCCATCGCACCAGGCTTCACCCTGACGGAGATGGTCAAGCAAATGCCCGAGAAAATCCTAGAAGGCATGATCGCTAAGACCCCGATGAAACGCATGGGCGAGCCCGTCGACATCGCCAACGCCTTTTTATTCCTGGCATCCGACGAAGCCACCTACATCTCCGGAGTCACCTTAAGGGTCGATGGTGGAATTGTTGTTGGAACCTGAACGCAATGAGACCCTTAGGGTTTGAAAACCCTAAAGGTCTACTCAATTATGACTAGATACGCACAAATACTATCAACGGGAAGCTATGTCCCTGAGCGAGTAGTAACCAATGCCGAGATCGATGAGCTTCTAGGTATCTCCACCAACCAGTGGCTGATCGACAATGTTGGCATCCGAGAACGACGCTGGATGGCGGACGATCAGACCACCTCTGATCTGATCGTCGAGGCTAGTAAGAAAGCACTGGCGAAAGCGGGAGTTAGCCCCGAAGAGATCGACCTGATCATCGTTTCAACGGACACCCCCGATTACCTCTCTCCCAGTACGTCAATCGTGGTTCAGCACAAATTGGGCGCTGTCAAGGCAGGGTGCTATGATGTCAATAGCGCCTGCGCGGGGTGGGTCACCGCGCTAGACCAGGGCGCTCGTTACATCGCCACAGAACCAGATTTCAAGTATGTATTGGTAGCGGGTGGATATGGTATGAGCCGCTATCTCAACTTGGCTGACAAAACCACCGCCAACCTATTTGCCGATGGCGCTGGAGCGGCGCTGCTAAAGGCTGGAGAACAGCCAGGCTTTCTTTCCAGCAATTTGTTGGCCAAAGGCAAATTCCACGATGCGCTGGGGATCTATTGCGGCGGCACCTATCTCCCGGCTACTACGGAGAACCTAGAGCAATACGGCGGCAAGCCGGTGGTACAGTTTGTAAAAAAATTCCCCAAGACTTTCAACACCGAGTACTGGCCCAAACTGATCCAAGGCGCACTGACCAAGGTAAATTTGAGTTTTGACGATGTCGATTACTACCTGCTTACGCAGCTAAATCTCCGCACCATCGAAGCCATGATGGAACTTCTCGGCCAGCCCATTGAAAAGACTCACTGGGTGATGGACAAATGGGGATACACCGGCTCTCCTTGTGTGATCATGGCCTTGGATGATGCCATCAATCAGGCGAAGGGTCCTAAACCCGGCGACAAGGTGCTTTTCTGCGCCAGTGGTGGTGGGATCAGCATGGCTGCGTCCATGTGGGAGTGGACTGCCCCTTGATCAGTATCCAGTAAACAGTAGGCAGTAAATGCCTTCGATACAAACACAGAACCTTATCATCCAATATCGACAATCTGGAACAGGTGAAATTCCGATAGTATTCGTTCATGGAAACTACGCCTCTTCTCGGTGGTGGCTGCCTCAGTTTGAGCGGATCCCCACCAATGTGAGTGCCTTCGCTCCCGAACTCAGGGGCTGTGGCAGTAGCCTTGGACGCACTCAACTCTTACAGAAAAAAAACGGCCACCTTTCTATCGAGGATCTTTCGACTGACCTCGCTGAGTTTATTTCAGCGCTGAACCTTGAAAACCCAATCCTTGTCGGACACTCGCTTGGTGGTGTCGTTGTCACGGAGTACGCGCTCAGATTCACAGAAAGCATGCGCGGATTGCTCCTAGAGGACACTGGACCACCCAACGGCATCCTATCAGGGCCCCTCTCGCAGTCTCTTTTGCTTCCTCTAGAATTCGGCAGTCGTACCCTGATGCGCAATGCCCTTAGGATGGCTGGGATTCCACGTAGAGGAGACCTTGCCCGGGCCCTGGTCCAGGATGCGGTCGCGGCCACCCCGGGGCAGTATTTGGCGTTCACCAGCGCAGTATCACGCTGGAACGTAGAAGCCGAACTCCCTGAACTAGACCTGCCAGTGCTATTGGTTTGGGGCGCAAAGGATCGCATTATGCATCCTAGGATTGGTAATCAATATTTAAAGGCTTTGCCACAAGCAGAAATGTTAGTTGTTCCGGATGCTGGGCACTCCCCCCACCTGGAACACCCCAACATTTTTGCCAGTGTTTTGGAACAATTCGTCGCCTCATTGCAGCTAATTTGACACCCAGGCATATTCAACTAGTTTTTCACGCAAAAAGATGGAGGTGTGAAATGTCAGAATGGACAAATCAAGCCGAAGAGATGTTCAAAGCCTGGAGCGATGCTCAGCAGAGTCTCATGGAAAAATGGGCCGAAAGCGTCAAATCACTTAGCGGCGCGCCCGACATGGAGATGTGGAAAAATACCCTTGAAACCTGGGAGGAGACCGCCAAGAATGCCTTCAACTCTCAGGCCGAATGGACCCAAAGCTGGGTTGAGAGTTTTAAATCCATGGACGGCTTGCCCGACCAAGCTGTAGAATCGGTAGGCAAATTCCAGGAGATGGCCGAACAATGGGGGTCTACCCAACAAGAACTTTGGGATAAATGGTTTGAAATGCTCAAAGGGCTTGAATTTCCACCGGCGAACGAAAAATGGTCTGAGGCTGTACAAAGTCCCTTGAAAACCTGGCAAGATGCTACTCAGAAGGTTATGGATGCGCAGGCAGATTGGATGAAAATCTGGACGGGCTCCGATAAGGAAGAATAATTTCAATCCGATTTCACCGAAAAACCTGTGTAAATACCGAAAATTACTAAAATTTATATTTTGGGATTCTTCCCGGCATTTACTAAGGAGGTAGCAGCCCATCATGTGGAAGACGATGTTTGAGACCATGAACAAGACTGTGGCAGCTATTGGCCAGATGCAGCAGGCCAGCACTGTTGCCGCGCTCAAAGGTTTGCAATTGACTGCGAATAGCTATGCCAGCTTATGGGGCAGTTCGTCTGGTGGTACCGTGGAGGCTGACAGCCGATTCAAGGATGATGCCTGGAACGAGAATCTAGCTGCAGATGTGATGAAGCAAGCTTACCTGATCACCACGCATTGGATGGAGGAAATGGCAGACAGCCTGGAGGGCGTTGATCCTGAAATCCATCACCGCACCAAGTTTTGGAGTAAACAGATCGGCGATGCACTCAGCCCTGCTAATTTCGTAATGACCAATCCAGTAGTGATGCAGGAAATCGTCCGGACTGGTGGGGTAAATTTGGTCCAAGGATTCCAAAACCTGCTCGAGGATATGCAACGGGGGCGCGTCAGCCATACCCGCAAAGACGCCTTCCAGCTTGGCGTCGACCTCGCAACGACTTCCGGAAAGGTCGTATACCGCAATCCGCTGATCGAATTAATCCAATACGAGCCTACGACCAAGAAGGTGCATAACATTCCCCTGTTGATGATTCCCCCATGGATCAATAAGTATTACGTCATGGACATGCGACCAGAGAATTCTATGTTCCAATATCTGGTCGATGCTGGGTTAACAGTCTATGCAATCAGTTGGAAAAACCCAGACGAGAGTGTATTACATTTGGAGTGGGACGACTATGTCGATCTGGGGCCATTGGACGCCCTGAGAGTGATCAAGGCCATTTCCGGTTCAGAGAGTGTAAATCTGGCCGGTTATTGTCTCGGAGGCATCATCCAACAGACCACCTTGGCGTATCTCTCAGAAATTGGCGATGATTCTGTCAATTCAGCCACGTATTTGACAACCCATCAGGATTTCACCAACGCTGGCGATGTGACAGTTTTCATCGACGAACCGCAGGTACAATTCCTGGAATGGCTGATCGATGTCAGCGGCGGCTACCTAGATGGCAAGAACATCGCCGCCACCTTCAACATGCTGCGCTCGAATGATTTGCTCTGGAACTATGTCGTCCACAATTATATGTTGGGGAAGACGCCTCCCGATTTTGATCTCTTATACTGGAACAGCGATAACACCCGTGTCCCTGGCAAAGTTCACAAATTCCTGGTCAGAGAATTTTTCATGGGCAACAAATTGATCAAAAAGAACGAGTTGACCATCAAAGGAGTAGGGATCGATCTCGGGAATATCAAAACGCCTACGTACACGGTTGCCGCTCTCGGAGATCATATCGTCCCCTGGGAGGGCGCCTATCTGATGCGCGCACTTCTCGGGGGTTCAGTCCGATTCGTTTTGACTACTGGTGGACACATCGCTGGGATCATCAATCACCCGGATAAAAAGCGGCGTGAGTTTTGGACTAACGATGATGAGACCACAAATCCCAATACCTGGAAAGCAGGCGCCGAACATCATGATGGCAGCTGGTGGGTCGATTGGATCCCCTGGTTATCTGAGCGTTCTGGAAAAAAGGTTGCGCCACCATCGATGGGCAACGAAGAGTTCTCGCCCATCATGGATGCTCCTGGGAGCTATGTGATCGAAGAATAGCGAGAAGGCGAATCCAAATTTGGAGGCATGGGAGGTGCGGAGTGCTCCCCCATACCCCAATATTTGATACTCTGCACTTGGAGGTTGAGATGAGTGAAGAGAAGAAAGACGAACAAATAAATGCTCAAAATGAAGCAGAAGCACAAACCATCGCTGATCCCTTCGCGCAGATGTTTCAATTCTATGATAACTTCCAAAAATCCTGGTCCGGGGTAATCAGCGAGGCCGTGGGCAGCAAAAGTTTCGCCGAATCCATGGGACAGCAATTAGAGGGTAGCCTGGACTCCATGACACTATTCCGTCGTCAGTTCGGCGATATGATGGAGCAGTATTTGCAACTCATGAGCCTGCCCACACGCAAAGAGATCGTCAATATCGCCCAGCGATTGACTCATTTGGAGATGGCGCTGGATGACCTGAATGCCAAGATGGATGAACTCATAGATCTACAGAATACCAAAAGGAAATGATTTTCTCATCTTAGAAAGCAAGATGGAAACGAAATCCCCCGCAACCCTCCCTTGGGACGATCTCTTCTACCAACTAGAAGATTCTACCGCACTATCCAGCGAGGCTGCCGAAACTGCGCAGAAGACCTACGCACGCTATGTAACCAGCATGCGAGCAATCATCGACTCATATGATGCACCCATCAATCAAACCCCACGTGAGGAAATCTGGCGGCTCAATAAATCCAAGCTTTTTTATTATCCTTCTACAAGACCACCGGAGGAACGTTACCCGACTCCCCTCGTTCTGGTATATGCCCTCATCAATAGGCCCTTCATTTTCGATCTGGTCCCAGGACGTAGCTTTATTGAATTCATGCTCGAACAGGGCTTCGAAATATATTTGCTAGATTGGGGAGAGCCTGGTCCTGAAGATCAGGATACCACCTTCGATGACTACGTTACCGAATACCTAACGCGCGCGGTCCGGAAGGTCCTACGCCATTCTGGATCGGATCAGATAAGCATGCTGGGGTATTGCCTTGGCGCGACCATCTCTGTTGTTTACGCGGCCCTTTATCCGGATGCTCCCTTGCGAAATTTAATCTTGTTGACTGCGCCAATCGACTTCTCCAGCCAGCCCAAAGGCTCGATGGCCATGTGGCTTGACGAGGGGCGTGTCGATATCGACAAATTGATCGATACCCTCGGCAATGTGCCAGGGGAGCTGATCCGTCACTGGGCAAAGTTGCTCAAACCGGTCGAGAATTTCGTGGGCTCCTACGTCAATTTGATGAAAATGGTGGATGACAAAGCCGCCGTCCAAGCCTGGCAGGTCATCAACCGTTGGGTTGAAGATGTGATCCCTTTCTCTGGCGAGGCCTTCAGGCAATTCGTCAAGACCTATTTGCGCGGCAACAAGCTCATCAAAGGCGAACATGTCATCAACGGTCAACCTGTCGACCTGGCGAATATTAAAGCGCCACTCTTTAACATTGTAGCCAAATACGATCACCTGGTCTCCCAATCCCAATCTGAAAGCATCATGTCGCTGATCTCCAGCAAAGATAAAGAACTCAAGGTCATACCGTCTACGCATGTCGGGATTATGATCAGCGGCAGCGCGCGTTGTAAGCTCTGGCCAGAGATCGTAGATTGGTTGGGCAATCGTTCACAAAGAGAAGGTGCTAATGTCTAGCAACGGAAAATTCACTCCCTCGAGAACCGGTTTCATCTCTGTAGAAGACGGCACCCGTAAGATCTACTGGGAATATTTTGGTGAAGGCCAAAAGGAGGTCGTCGTCTTCCTCAACGGACTGGCGATGTTGACCAAGTCTTGGTATCGCACTGTGTCTTTCCTGCACCCCGATTACGATATCCTGCTCTACGACTATTTTGGGCAAGGAGAATCGTCCCAGGAAGATGAGCCCTACTTCATTAATCGTCTGGCAGATTACCTGATTGAGGTGATGGACGAAATTGATGTAGAGAAAATCCACCCCATCGGTGTTTCCTATGGTGGCTTCATCGGGGCTGAACTAGGTCGCTTGCATCAAGATCGCCTGCACACGCTAACACTCTCTGGCATCCTGCTGACGCGTGAGACTCTCTTCCAAATGTATCAAGATATCTCGCTGCGTTTCTATCATTCTACCGATGAAGTCTTCGATATCTACACACAATACCTGTACGAGAAGACTTTTGGTGAGAAAATTTCTCGCAAGATCTATGGCGAGGCGATGGAGCGGGGGCGCTTCAAGTTCTATGATCGCTACAAAGATAAGAAGTATTGTCTAATCCGTCTGACGGAGGCGCAAAACCCCTTTTTCGAGAATATTGAGAATAACCCCGATGCCTATCGCAATGTGATGACTCCGACTCTGATATTGACCGGCGATCAGGATCGGGCCATCCCTCCCTGGCAGCAAGCAAAAATGGTGGATATCCTACCCAACAGCCGTCTGATCATGGTACCCGAATGCGGGCATATGACATACATGGAAAGGCCTGATTTCTTCTGGCCAACCTTAAGAAAATTTCTTGCCGCAAAGTCAATTGACTTTGCGTAAAGTAGCATGCTGGAGTGTATCGGAGGCGAACTATGTATATTGGTGATTATTTAGGAAGAAGAGAAATCTATTCGCCAGACAAGCTGGCGATCATTGATGCAGGAAAAGATCCTGAACTACGGCTGACGTATAAAGAATGGAACCGGCGCGTAAATCGATTGGCAAACTGGCTCCGGGATTCTGCTGGAATTGGCTTCCAAGACCGGGTGGCGATCCTGGCCCATGACGGCATCGAACACCTGGACCTGTTCTATGCCTGTGGCAAATTGGGGGCCATCCACACCGCCCTCAACTGGCGGCTGCACTGGCGCGAGCTCGTAGGTTTGCTGGAGGACACCACACCGACAGTCCTGATTTACTCCAATGATTTCAAAGATACGGTAGAGGAGATTGCCGCCAACTACAGCGCACCCACCGTTCGTTATTTACACATCGAAGGGGATGGCATCTCGTCGCCAAGCTCAGGTCAAGGCTTGTTCAGAATACGATACGATAGCGTCCTGAAATCTTCACCAGATACACCTGTGACCAATGAACGCGTGCACAAAGAAGACACTGCCTGCCTGCTGTTCACCGGCGGCACAACAGGCCTCCCTAAGGGTGCTCAGATCAGCCACCGGCAGGTGTGCTGGAATGTTCTCAACACGGTCATACACGACCTTGCCCATGATGATATTTACCTTTGCGTTTTCCCGCTCTTCCACGCAGGTGGCTTGTTCGCCTATATTTCTTCTCAGATCGTGTTTGGGAACACGACCATCTTGACCCGCGAGTTCAACCCCGAGCAAGTTCTGAATCTCATCGAACGGGAAAAAGTCACTGTCTTCGCAGGTGTTCCCACGATGTATCAGATCATGACTCAGGCTCCCAACTGGGAGTCATCTGATATGACTAGCCTGCGCTTTTGCACCAGCGGCGGTGCGCCTCTGCCGGTCCCCTTGGTGGAAAAATATACAGTGGAAAAAGACATCCGCTTCAAACAGGGGTTCGGGATGACGGAGTACGGCCCAGGGTTGTTTGCCCTGCCGCCTGAGGATGCCATCCGCAAAGCGGGCAGCATTGGACGTCCTAATTTCTTCATCGATGTACGTGTGGTGGATGAGAAGAACAACCCGCTGGGTCCAAACCAACCGGGAGAGCTGGTGCTCAAGGGACCATCGGGATTCTCTGGCTATTGGAAGAATCCGGAAGCTTCCTCAGCAGTATTAGATGATGAAGGGTGGTTCCATACCGGCGACATCGTCGAATACGATGAAGAGTGGTATTTCTACGTGCGCGATCGGGTCAAGGATATGTTCATCTCCGGCGGTGAAAACGTCTACCCCGCTGAGATTGAAAACGTGCTCTACAAGCATTCCGCTGTGCACATGTGTGCCGTAATCGGCATCCCACATGAAACATGGGGCGAGGTCGGCAAAGCTTGTGTCGTCCTAAAACCAGATTCTGAAGCGACAGAAGATGCACTTCTAGAGCACATGCGTGACCATTTGGCACGCTACAAAGTTCCCAAGAGCGTCGAGATCATGGATGAACTGCCGCTATCTGGAATGGGCAAGATATTGAAAAGAGATTTACGAGCACAGTACTTAACGAAATAGTTTAGTGGTTACACACTTGAAGCGGATTAGGCTGGGAATAGGGGGTGGGGGCGAAGCCCCCACCCCCTATTCCCAGCCATTTTCTCGCTGAACTGCGTAAGTCCTTAATGTATTAAACAAAGAAATAATCTCCCGTTATCGACCTGTTGGGAATTACTGAATTCTGGGCTATTAATATTTTCGTATCCTGGGAAATTATTGCAGACTTTCAGATGTTTGTCTGTCGTGAAAGTTTGACTCTTGTTGTAGTATTTGTTTGACAAATATCTTATTTATCATTGGAACGGAAGGGATTCGATCATTAGGATGCGCTCTCCAAAGCCTGACGTGAGCCAAAATATCGCTGAATCAATTCAGCATCACCTTCCCTTATCGCCTTCAGTGGCTCGGAGAGATGCTCAAAATAATTTCTCACAATAACTCGCGGTACCAGCCGTACAAAAATGCGCTGCAGTGGGGAGACTTGACGCTTGAGAGAATCATAATAATCCTGCAGCGTGCTCCGGCGGAACTTCAAATAGTGCTCCAGCTCATCGCCATCGGCATAATCGCCCGAATGGAAGTTCTGGGTTGCAAAAGCGCGTTCTGGGAGGGCCAAAGGATCAACCCCATAGAGTGGTAGAACCTTGCGCAGGAAATCTCGGGCTCTGACGCGGCAGTCTGTCCCGCCGCCCAAATTGAAGATCTGACCAATTAGTGGCTCACACTCCAAGGCTTGCACCAGGGCGTAACCGGCATCTACGTTGTGGCACCATTCCAGGGCAGTGTCTAGGGGCATGTGGAACATCAGAGGTTGGATCTTTAGCTTGGTGGTCAGGATCCCGCACAATCGCAAGATGGTCCACCTGATGCCCGAACGTTGGATCAATCCTTCGGCTGCGATCTTGGTTTTTGCATATTCATCTCCCAGACTGGGGATCAGGGGGTCGCCCACGCGGATTTTGGGTTGCGCCACACGGTCACCGTAAACGGAAATGGACGAGGTGTAAATTAGCCTGGGAGCAGGATGGCCAACACTCACGGCAGCCAACAATGAGCGAGTCCCACCAACATTTACATCCCAGGCCAATTTCGGGTGATGGTCTGCTTCCGGTGGGATCAGTGCAGCAGTGTGGATAACAGCATCCACGCCAGAGACAGCTCTGTGTACATCCTTGGGGCTGCGCAAGTCGCCCCAAACCACGTCGATCTTATTAAGATAGGGCTTGAATAGTTTGCGCTCGAATTTTCGATCCAGACTAAAAATTCGAACCCGATAACGGTCCGAACGCCTGAGTAATTCTTTGAAGGCTTCGAAGCCGACTTCTCCTGAAGCCCCCGTTAACAAAACTGTCTGCTTCGGCATTCGAGATTACCTCCAAAAATATTGTCGCTCTTGCGTGTTTAATTGAATCGAAATACATTCAGTAGCAACATCATAAATTGAATCAACTTCTCACCGTAGATACTAACCACAACCAATCAAATGACGTCGATCAGAAACACCGATGACGCGCGTCATGGTTCTCCAATTCCAGTGGTGAAGACCATATGGCTGTGATATGATCATCAACATGAAAGACAGAGGCATCGAGCCCGGACTGTTGCGTATTTTCCGCTACTTCACCGGCATCGCAATGGTCTATTATGCAGTACTGGCACTCTACACAGCCATCCAAACCGGGGAGGGCAATACGTTTCCCCAAATTCAATCCTATATAAACTTTTCGATTAACCTGGTTTTGCTGATCTATCTGTATATGGGGTGGTTGCAGCGTAGGCTGAAACGCTACTATTTACCCCTGGCATTGATCACTTCTACCGTAGTGCTGATCTTCAGCAATCTGATCTATCTGGCTGACCCGCAGGAGGCGGCATATGCCACCATCATGCGCAGTTGGCTGCTTTTCCCCATGATGATCGTGCCCTTGGTGCTGATTGCCTGGCAATTTCGCTTTCGATATGTGATCATTTTCATCTTGTTTGCAACCGCCGTCGAGTATTTCGTGCTCTTGCCCAAGACTTTTTACATGAACCTTGAAACGGTCTCGATCTTAGGCGTCCCCCTTATCCGGGCCTTTGCCTTTGGAACTGTTGGCCATATTGTCACCCGGCTCATTGATACGCAACGTGCCCAACGGGTTGAGTTGATTCGCGCCAATGTTCACCTCAGCCAGCATGCCAACACGCTCGAACAACTGGCCACCAGCCGTGAGCGCAACCGTCTGGCGCGCGAGCTGCACGATACGTTGGCACATACACTCAGCGGCCTGGCAGTCAATCTCGAAGCCATAAAATTCATATTGGGGGAAGACCAAGCGGAAGTGCGCGGCATGCTCGAACGCGCTTTGGGCAACACCCGTACAGGTCTCATGGAAACACGTCGAGCCTTGAAAGACCTGCGCTCCAAACAACTGGAAGAGTTAGGGTTGGGGATTGCCGTCCGAAACTTGGCATATGACGCGGCGTCGCGGGCTGGTTTCGAACTCAAGCTGAACATCAACGGTAACATCGATGATCTTTTACCAGATATCGAACAATGTTACTACCGCGTAGCACAAGAAGCCTTGCAAAATATCGTCAAACATGCCAACGCCGATTATGTCAGCATTAAGCTGGTTGAAGATAATTGCGTATTGACCATGGTTATCGCTGATGACGGTAGCGGTTTCGAAATATCCAATGTAGGTTTTGAAGATGAATTGGGCCTCAAGGGTATGCGCGAGCGCGCCGCAATGGTGGGTGCCGATCTGGAAGTCTCGTCTCGCCCTGCTGAGGGCTCAACCATTCAACTCGCGATGGAGCTACCACTGTGGTCAAGGTCTTGATTTGTGACGATCAGGTCATCGTTTGTGAGGGATTGCAAACCATCCTGAATGCCTCCCCGAAGATCGAGGTTGTCGGCGTAGCCCACGATGGCAGTGAGGCGCTGACCCTGATCCCAGAGACAAACCCTGACGTGGTATTGATGGATCTAAAAATGCCCCTGATGAATGGCATTATCGCCACACGCAAGATCCGCGAGAAACATCCTGACGTTCAGGTTTTGGTGCTGACCACCTACGATGACGACGAATGGCTCTTTGACGCCGTCCGCAGCGGTGCGGCTGGATACCTTCTCAAAGACACGCCCCCAGAAGATTTGATCGACTCAATTCTGGGTACTGCAGCTGGAAAGACCTATATTGATCCCAACATCGCAGGAAAACTTTTTTCTAGCTACAGCGAGAAAACTACCCCCCAGACACTGCCAACCAATTTTCAACTCAGCGACCGCGAGACAGATATCCTGGAACTTTTAGCACAAGGTCTCTCCAATGCGGATATCGCCCAACAACTCTATCTTACCGAGGGCACTGTTCGGAATTACACCAGTGAGATCTTCAAAAAGTTGGGGGTGTCGGATCGGACGCAGGCGGCGGTATTAGCTCTACGTTACGGATTGGTAGATCTTTAGTAACAGGTCGTGAGTGTAAGACTTCCCCACAAGCATCCATCTGAATACTCATGAAAACCTACGATCTGCTCATCATCGGCGGTGGCTCCGCTGGGCTGACCGCGGCTGATTTTGCCGTCAAACTTGGAGCCAGCGTCGCCATCCTAGAAAAGGACAAAATTGGCGGCGATTGCACTTGGACAGGCTGCATACCCAGCAAAACCCTGCTCAAATCCGCCAAAGTCGCGCATGACATGCGGCAAGCTCAGAAATTTGGATTGATACCGAGTTCGCATCCCATCGAATTCTCAGCAGTGATGAAACGCGTTCGATCGGTCATCGACGATATCTTCTGGGAGGAGTCTCCAGAAGTATTAGCATCGAGAGGCATTGATGTTTACTTGGGAGAATCGATCTTTAGCGATCCTCATACGCTATCTGTGGGAGACAAAATTGTCAAAGGAAAGAAGATCATCATCGCAACCGGAGCACGTGCTGCTATCCCTCCGATCCAAGGCATCGCAAACGTCGAATATCACACCTACGAAACCATCTGGGATCTGGATCAGTTACCAGAGCGATTGTTGGTCTTGGGAGCAGGCATGGTTGGGTGCGAATTGAGCCAGGCTTTTCAGCGACTGGGTTCGCAAGTTACAATAATCGAATCCAGCGAGGGCATCCTTCCGAATATCGATCGCACGGCAGCACAAACCCTGGTAAAAATTTTTACTGAGGAAGGCATTCAACTCTACAGCCCTACAATCATCGAGCGGGCCTGGCAGGAGAAAGATGGAATCCACCTGAACAGTGAAGACAATGAATTTGTGGGAGATACCCTACTAATTGCTACAGGCCGATATCCAAATCACAACGACCTAGGGTTTGAAAATGCTGGGATTGACTTCAACGACAATGGTATCCAGGTTGATGAGTATTTGCGCACGTCCCAAAAACACATATTTGCAGCAGGCGATGTGACAGGCGCCCACCAATTTACTCATGTCGCTGGCTGGCAAGGCTTCATGGCAGCTCGCAACGCTTTGATCCCCGCCAACGCCAAAACTGAGCTTAGAAACCTGCCCTGGACACTGTTCACCGACCCCGAGATTGCCCAGGTGGGGCTCACCCAGGCAGAGGCAATATCCCACTTCGAAGAAAAAGCGCGCAGTACCGATTGGCCCTTATCGCGGATCGACCGCGCCCATACGGAAGGATCGGAAAATGGTTTTGTGCGTGCAATCTACAAGGCAAATGGCAAAATCTTGGGAGCAACCATCGTCAGCCCTCATGCTGGTGAACTGATCAACGAATGGGCACTGGCGATCTCGAATAATCTCAAGATCAAAGATATTGCCAATAGCTTGCACGTCTACCCCACCTTTGGATTGGCGAATATGCAACTCGCTGCTGAGATCGAAACGGAGCGAGTGCTACAAGGTTTCTGGGGCAAATTAGTACGAATGATGATGCGGGTTTGAACCACAGCTGAATAGGTTGAATGCAGATCCGCATTCCTTTATCTACGTGTATCCCATTTATCTGCGGCTATTATTCTAATCCAGTCAGTCGTTCACTAATCTCCCACAAGCGCTTCCAACTGGCTTCGTCATAGGTCGCCGGGTCTGACTCTAGCGCGACTTCCTTGTAGAAATACTTTCCCGTAACCCCCTCGACTTCTGGCGAGCTTGCCAGGTATACAACTGTGCGCGCACCGTCCTCAACTGGGATTCCTCTCCACTTAAGGTAAAGGGGCTGGAGAATTTTGGCCACCAGACCGTTGTTCTTACCCATGTTCGTGACCACCAAACCAGGATGCAGAACATTGGCAGTGACACCCGTTCCCGATAAACGTTTTGCCAATTCATAGGTGAAGATTACATTGGCAAATTTTGAACGCCCATAAGCCTTCCGAATTTCATAACCCTGTTTTGTCTGCAGGTCATTAAAATCCAGCGCGCTGTTCAAGTGAGATTTCGACGCCACATTCACAATTCGCGCCGGCGCGCTGGCCAATAGAGTGTCCAGCAACAGATTCGTCAATAAGAAATAATTCAGATGATTAACTGCGAACGTCATCTCGAAGCCATCAACGCTCTCCTCGCGTCGTAAGAATAATGCGCCGGCGTTATTTACCAAAACATTCAGGCACTCGTATCGGCGCTTG
The DNA here is from genome assembly GCA_964458115.1 of uncultured Anaerolineales bacterium. Lineage (GTDB taxonomy): Bacteria > Chloroflexota > Anaerolineae > Anaerolineales > UBA11858 > NIOZ-UU35. Next base: position 21,828 of record CAYWIC010000040.1, read on the forward strand.
AATTCCACCGCCAAATTTCGAATCTGCTCCAGCGATGACAGATCCGCAACCAGGTAATCGAACTCAGCTATTGGAAATGCGCTTTGAAGCTCAGCCATCGTCTGGAAGCATTTCTCAGGGCTTCGGCCGACCAGAACGACCGTAGCTCCCATGCCAGCTAACTCCAACGCGGTTTGTTTGCCAATCCCAGATGTGGCCCCGGTTACAAGGCAAACTTTCGAATGCATGGGTTGGGTATTCATATTCGACATTGTATCTCCTCTATTCATCCATTGGATGGCATTCTGAAATTCCATTCGCAAAAATCCCAGAGGCCCAAAACGTGAACTGGCATAGTATACCCAACCCTACGATATAATTCAGCCCATAATGAGTATCCGAAATCATATGCGGCGCTCCATCGCCATCACCAACGAGCATGGCTCCTGGGTTTTCCTGCTCAGCCCATTGATCATCGGCTTGTTCGCTGGAGAAAGCTGGACTACCCCGGCTATCTATTTGACCGTCGCGGCCCTGAGCGCTTTTTTGATTCGCCAACCCATCACCATCGCCGTGAAAGCCTACAGCGGACGGCGACCCAAACGCGATATACCTGCGGCGCGTTTTTGGATATTAATTTATGGCTCCTTGGGAGTGTTGATGCTCTTGGGGTTGATCCTGCGCGATTATGGGTTTCTTCTCTATTTAGCTCTGCCAGGAATCCCCGTATTCGCCTGGCACTTATACCTGGTCAGTAAGCGTTCCGAGAGACGGCAAATGGGGGTCGAGATCGTCGCCAGTGGTGTGTTGGCATTGGCCGCACCAGCTGGATATTGGATAGGCACCGGCTACCCAGAATCGACCGGTTGGCTGCTCTGGGGGCTGACCTGGCTGCAATCCGCAGCCTCTATCGTATACGCATTTTTGCGCCTCGAACAGCGGGGATGGGCGGATACACCAACTATGAAGATGCAATTAGCGACAGGGTCGCGTGCCCTCGTGTACACGAGCTTCAATCTGACCTTGGTGGTGATCCTGGCCTTGGTGAAGATCCTGCCTCCGTGGCTATTTGCAGCATACCTCGTCCAATGGCTTGCGGCCCTCTGGGGGACGTTCAGGCCTGCTATTGGGGTCAAGCCAACCAGCATTGGGTTCCGACAATTAGCTGTGAGTGTGCTTTTTACCTTGCTCTTTGTGCTCACGTGGGGAATATAACAACGTAACCTGCAAATGAAAATGGGGTTATCACCCCTGAATGCCTATGCAAGTTTGATGGATTATTGTACAATTTTGCCAGTAAACATGCTATTTGTGGTCAAAAATCAACCTGTTTGTGGAGGATAACCGTATGACTGAACAACCCATGAATCCAGATATTAGTAGCGATGATAAACTTTGGGCAGCCCTGGGCTATCCCATTCCACTCATCGCCATCATCGCCCTGCTGATGGAAGACAAGAAAGATCGCCCCTTCATCAAATTCCACGCCGTGCAGTCGATTGTCTTCAATGTGGCCATTTGGGTCGTCATTCTGATTTTGAGCGTAGTCACCCTGGGGATTGGTGCGGTCTGCGCACCCTTATTCTGGCTGGTTACCCTCTGGCCTGCCTTCGACTCCTACAATGGTAAATACACCGAGATACCCGCAGTCACCAACCTGATCAAAGGCCAGGGCTGGGTAGATTAATATCCAAAAGACTTACGCAGTTCAGCGAAAAAATGGCTGGGAATAGGGGGTGGGGGCTTCGCCCAAACCCCCCTATTCCCAGCCCAATCCGCTTCAAGCGCGTAACTTCTTATCCTATCAAAAAAATAGGGCTAGCTGGAGAAATTCACCGCTAGCCCTATTTTTTTTCGTGATCAATCAGCGATCAACCATTTACGTAGCGGTTGTGGAACTCAACCCAACGCGGTAGGACTTCTTCTAACAAAGATTTGGGGGGCAAAAAGGCAATGCGTAGATGGTTGGTGCCATCTTGCTGCCCAAAACCAGAGCCATTGACAGTACACAAGCCCGTTTCTTCTAACAGAGCCATACAATAATCGAAATCAGTCTTCCCCTCTGGAAGCTTATTCAATCTCGGGAATAGGTACATAGCACCGGTTTCACCGAAACACTCCACTCCATCCATTAGGGTAAACGCTTCTCTGATCATCGTGGCCTTACTGTGTAATTCGTCCAGGGTGCGTTGCTTCTCTTTTATGTATTTTTCAAAAGATTGGCCACCATCCTCAGGAGGGCTTACCATCAGATACGTCAAAACCTGGCCAGCCGTATTGGAACACAAACTGACTGAAGCCTGCTTGAGCAGCAAATCCACAAAGTCCAGTTCGCTACCCTGCACTTTGGGTGGATTTCTGACTTCGAGATACCCACCGCGGTGCCCACATTCCCCATAGAATCCCTTTGAGATACTGTGCAAACTGAATAAGGGGACCTTTTGATCACCCAACGCCCTGGCGAATGAAACAAAACGGCCGCTATAAATATTCTCCTGGTAAACCTCGTCGGCGATGATCACCAACTGGTTCTCTTTGGCAAATTGGATCACTTGATTGATGCTCTCTTCAGTGAGCACCGATCCAGTTGGATTCCCCGGATTAATGACCACGATGCCCTTCACATTGACACTATCTTCCCTGGCTTTTTCGAGAGCCACATCAAGCGCTTCTCGGCTGAAAGCCCAGCCGCTGTCCTCATCCGGATAATAGTTTATTTGCACCCCCGCCGCTTTTTTGATGGATGCTGAATAGAGCGGGTATTGAGGAATCGGGATCATAACACCATCATTCGGTTCAGCGATGAGCAGGTCAATCACGAATTTTACACCCCCACTAGCACCCGTTGTCAAAAAGATCTTATCAGGGTCGGCAGGGACACCCCCCAGGCTGTTGATCGCGTCCCTCTCATCGATAAACCGCGCGATCGCCTCACGAATGAAAGCAAATCCTTTGCTCTCCGTATAAGCGCCAGTGCCTGATTTCGTCAGCTGGATGATATTTTCACTGGTGTCTAAGACATCATCAGGGATAAAATCTTCCTCACGGAGATTACTGAGGGTCGTCTCCTCAAAAAGATCCTTGAGCTGCCGTTCACGATGGATCTTCGAGGGGTCTTCTACGAGACTTAGCACCTGGCGGTAATACGTCATGGGAGGTTGACCCAGGGCTTGCGGGTTGCCGATGTTGCAAAAGATCACTGATTTGCCTTGCCTCTGCAACTCGGCTGCCCGCAGTGGGATGGGTCCCCTGACGGCATACTCCATCTCCAAAATGTGTTGATTGACTTTAATGGGGGGGTCGGGAGAAATAGCCACACATGCCTCCATGTTGTAAAAGGATTTTTTTGGCTCTCAAGGAATCGATTTGAAAGTTGGCAGATTTGGGGGAATGGGACGTGCGGAGCACGTCCCATTCCCCCAAATCTGAAGTTCACCAAAGAATTCCCAGAGATCCACTATAATTCAATGCAACCAAGAAAAGTATATCGCAATTTTCGCAATCAACTTGACTTTTCACGCGCAGCAATCTAAAATTGAGCATGTCAAAATTGAATACCCGAATGCCGGGGAGAGACCCGACCCATAATTAGTATCGGGCACCGAAGGGGCAAACTCCGAGCCCAGACGAGGAGTGAAACTCTCAGGTAAAAGGACCCTGCATTCGTATACCCTCTGGAAAGCCGCAGACGAGTATTGCGGCACCGACGGGGCAAATCCTACTTCTTGTAGGGTGAATCTCTCAGGTCAACGACAGAGCGCACGCTGCCATCTTACGCGTGCGCTTTCTTTTTAGAGAGCCACCTTTGGTGTCCGCTCGCTTTAACGGATGAACTATAAACAGCAAATCGTCGCTAAAACTTCCTGAAATAAGGGTGCTCCGCACCCTTATTTCAGGAAAACTACATCGAATACCTAATTCTAGGAACAGTCAAAAAGGAGACTAAACCATGAACTTCCCAAAAGAACTCAAGTACACGAAAAATGACGAGTGGATTCGCGCAGAAGGCAATGAGGGCACAGTAGGCATCACCGATTACGCCCAAGACCAACTCTCCGATATCGTTTTCGTCGAATACCTGGTCGACGTTGGCGAATCCCTTGACAAGGGCGACACCTTCGCCACGGTCGAATCTGTCAAGGCTGCAGCCGATGTCTACATGCCCGTGTCGGGTGAGATCGTCGCCGTCAACGAAGACCTCCCCGATTCCCCAGAACAGGTCAATGGTGACCCCTATGGCGCAGCTTGGATGATCAAGCTCAAGATTAGTGACGCCGCAGAACTGGGCGATCTTATGGACGCCGACGGCATCGAAAACTTGGAACGAGACCACTAAATTGTGATCAGTTGCCAGCAAAAAGTATCCAGAATTCTCCGAATCCGGACTGATTACTGTCCACTGAACACCGGATACTGAATCAAAGGAGTTAATATGTTCTTACCCCATACCGACGCTGATCGAAAAGCCATGTTGCGCACGATTGGCGTGGAAAAACTAGAAGATCTCTTCAAAGATCTTCCCGATGTAAATCTTTTTCCTGATATTGACCTGCCCACAGGTGTTACTGAGATGGAAGTGTTGGAAGAAATCCAGCATATTGCCGACGCGAACGAGACCACCGGAGAGTTGATCTCATTCCTCGGCGCAGGCGCTTACAACCACTACACTCCGACGGTTGTGGATTCTATTTTGCGCAGGGGCGAGTTCTACACTGCCTATACGCCTTACCAACCCGAGATCTCTCAGGGCACACTGCAAGCGATTTTCGAATACCAGAGCATGATCGTCAGCCTAACTGGGATGGATGTTTCGAATGCCTCGCATTACGACGGAGCCACAGCAGTCGCTGAGGCGGTCAACATGGCTTATCATAATTTCCGCGGCAAACGCAAAAAGATCCTTCTTTCCCCAGGTCTGCACCCCCACTATCGGGAAACCGTGTACACCTACACCGTAGATTCGGACATCCTGCTCGAAGGCGAGGACACCCCCCTCGACTCGGGGCCAGAGGCGCTGATCCCACTCATCGATGAGGACACCGCCCTGGTAGCAGTCCAATACCCCGATTTCTTCGGCCGAGTCTTTGATTTCACTGAGTTAATAGAAGCTGCTCACGAAGCCAAAGCGCTGGTGGTCGTACATGTCAATCCCCTGGCATTGGGTTTGCTCAAACCGCCGGGAGATTTCGGCGCAGATATCGTCACCGGCGAAGGTCAATCCCTGGGCATCCCCATGGCGTTCGGTGGCCCCTATCTGGGAATTTTCGCAGCGCGCGAGAAATATGTGCGCAAGATGGCTGGCCGCATTGTTGGCGAAACTCAAGATACCCGCGGCCAGCGTGGATACGTGCTGACACTGAGCACGCGCGAACAGCACATCCGTCGCGAGCGAGCCACCTCCAACATCTGCACCAACCAGGGTCTTCTGGCCCTGGCTGCAGCGGTCTATATGGGCCTCTTGGGCAAGAATGGTTTGCGGCAATTGGCTGAACTGAATTACCACAAAGCCCACTATGCAGCCGACCAAATCTCTTCTCTCGATGGGTACGAGATGGTTTGCCCGGAAACATTTTTCAACGAATTCACCATCCGCTGTCCCAAGCCCGTTTCTGAACTGAACGAAGAACTACTGCACTTTGAAATCTTGGGCGGCTACGATCTCGGAAAATCCTATCTGGGCCTAGATGACCACATGCTAGTCGCTGTCACGGAGATGATTTCCCGCGAAGAGATAGACCACTTTGTAGTTGCACTCAAGGAGGCAAGCCATGCCTGAGCCGACCATTTTTGAATTATCTTCCCCTGGAAGGCAGGGTGCCTATTTCCCAGAGCCCGATGTTCCCGTCGCTGACCTACCAGAATCCTTAGTTCGAGAAGATTTACCCCTCCCAGAGATAGCTGAAATTGATGTGGTGCGGCATTTCACGCGCCTCTCTCAGTTGAACCACGGCGTTGACACTGGGTTCTACCCCCTGGGGTCATGCACGATGAAATACAATCCCAAGATTAACGAGGTGACCGCACGTTTGCCAGGGTTCGCGAACATTCACCCCCTACAACCTATCGAGACCGTTCAAGGCGCTGTTGGGCTGATTTATGAGCTCCAGGAATGGCTCAAAGAGATCAGCGGCTTCGATGCCGTCAGCCTTCAGCCAGCTGCTGGCGCACACGGCGAATTGACCGGGGTACTGATCATGCGCGCCTATCACAAAGCGCGAGGCGACAAGAAACGCGTCAAGATGCTGATTCCCGATTCAGCCCACGGCACCAACCCAGCCTCGTCAGCGATGAGCGGTCTTAAGATCGTCGAGATCCCCTCCGATGCGCGTGGCAACATCGACATGGAAGCCCTTTGCGCCGAGTGTGATGACACCCTAGCAGGCATCATGATCACCAATCCCAACACATTGGGGATGTTTGACGAAAATTTCAAAGAAGTCTGCGATTGCGTCCATGATGCTGGTGGATTGATCTACGGCGACGGCGCGAATTTCAACGCCATCATGGGCATCTCCCGTCCGGCGGATTGCGGCGTCGATGTACTGCACTTCAACCTGCACAAGACCTTCTCCACCCCCCACGGTGGCGGTGGGCCTGGCTCGGGTCCCGTTGGTGTGTCCGCCGAACTCGCTGAATTCCTGCCCGGCCCAATTGCTGCGATCATCGATGAAGGTAGCCAGGAAGAACCACCCTTATTCGGTCTGGTCAACCCCGAGAGCAGCATTGGCCGTGTAAAGGCCTTCCACGGTCATTTTGGGGTCATGGTGCGAGCATACACGTACATGATGATGTTGGGCGGCGAGGGGCTGCGGGCTGCCTCAGAGCACGCCGTACTCAATGCCAACTACTTACAGGCTCGCCTGCGAGATACTTATACGATCCCTTACGACCGCATCTGCATGCACGAGTTTGTTGCCGAAGGTCATTGGGACGATGCCCCAGACATCCATGCTCTGGATATCTCCAAACGCCTGATGGACTTTGGCATACATCCACCCACTAACTATTTCCCGCTGATCGTCCCCGAAGCTTTGATGATCGAACCTACGGAAACAGAAAGCAAAGAGACTTTGGATGTCTTTGCAGATACGATGATCAAGATCGCTGAAGAAGCTCGTACAAATCCGGAAGTCCTCAGAAGTGCGCCACATAATACCCCCATGGGCAGGCTAGATGAAGTCAAAGCTGCGCGTGAGTTGGTGCTGTGCTGCTGGTTCCCCGAGGATCAAGAATAGCTGATTCTTTAAGATTTTTGTGAGTAAAGAAGTACGAGCGGTGCTATGCGCAGCTCGTACTTTTTTTCTCTAGTTCCCAAATCACATTTTCATGTATTACAATATCCGCCAGATATTTTTGGTATGCTCAACCTAGCACCCAGTGAAAATTATGGTCAAAATCCTCACCCGATCCGTACTGGAAGAACGAAAGAAAGATCCCGATTCATCACCATTCCACTTTGTCCATCCGCGCGAGACCATCGAAGTTCAACTCCCTGATGGCCGAGTTCTATCGGGTCCGCGAGGGGCGACTACGGGGGAATTCTTGTTTGCACTTGAAGCTGAGCACCAGGTCCCAATCGTGGGAGCCGTGGTCAATGGGGCATTACGCGAGCTCACCTACCCGCTGGAGTTCGACTCGATTGTCCGTCCCATTAGCATGAGTGATGCAGACGGGATGCGCTTCTACCGCCGCTCGCTAACCTTCCTGCTGGAGAGCGCCTTCCACCACCTTCACCCGAAAGCCATTTTGGCCATCGATCACTCTGTAGCATCTGGTGGATACTTCTGTCAGGTGTTCAACAGTCCAATGCTTTCCAGGGCAGAAATCGCTGCTCTTGAGAAACACATGCGCGAATTAGTCACGGAAGATCTCCCTTTTATTCGCGAAAGAGTTCCGCTAGATGAAACGATTGCCTATTTCAAGAAAAAGGGTTACAAGGATAAGATCCGCTTATTGAAACACCGTCAGAAAGAGTATTTGATCCTATACAGCATGGGAGATCACCGGGATTACCATCACGGCTACATGGTACCGTCCACGGGTTATTTACAATGGGTCAAATTGACTCCGTTGGGCGATGGTTTCGTGATGCAATTCCCCCGCCGGCATCAGCCAACTCATATCCTGCCGCTGCCAGATTACAAATCTCTTTTGAACACCTTTCGACAGTATGGCGACTGGCTTCAACGCTTAGGAATAGACAATGTTGGGACGTTGAACCAGGCCATCAGTGAAAAACGCGGCCGAGAGGTCATCTTAGTCTCCGAAGCGCTTCACGAAGGGCGCATTTCTGAAATCGCCAGTCAGATCGCAAATCGGATCAACGAAGTGCGTGTCGTTCTGATCGCCGGCCCTTCCTCTTCAGGGAAGACGACCTTCTCGAAGCGTCTCACAATCCAATTGCTAGCTCGGGGGATTTCACCCTACCCACTCGAAATGGATAAGTATTTCGTCGATCGTGAACTGACTCCGCTCGACGAAAATGGAGAATTCGATTTCGAGACCATCAAAGCGGTCAACACCAAGCGGCTGGGAGAAGATCTACAGAGGTTAATCGTTGGAGAAAGGGTTCAAATTCCCCACTTCGATTTCAAATCTGGCAAAAGCGCACCGGGAGATACGATCCAGCTTCTCCCTGGTCAGATCATCATCCTGGAGGGGATCCATGGCATGAACCCCGAACTGATCCCCAACATTCCTTCAGAGCAGACCTTCCGGATCTACGCATCTGCCCTCACACAACTCAACCTGGATTGGCACAATCGCGTATCCACCACGGACACGCGCCTGATTCGCAGGATCGTGCGCGATGCGCGTGAGCGCGGCTATACAGCCCAAGACACCATCGCAAGGTGGGAATCGGTTCGGCGAGGCGAAAAGAGATATATCTTCCCATATCAAGATAACGCCGATGTACTTTTCAACTCGGCGCTGGTTTATGAATTGGCAGCGCTCAAGCCCTTTGCTGAACCTGTGCTGAGACAAGTGCCATTTGGCACCCCCGAGCATGTCGAAGCCAAGCGGCTACTGGCATTGCTGGAATGGTTCCAGCCACTGGACGCGGACATGATTCCCGACAATTCTCTGCTAAGAGAATTCCTCGGCACTTCGATATTGAGAGATTTCAAGATCTGGAAACGATAATTTGGCAATAAGATAATCTATGACGTGGGAAAACAAACTCATGCGCACCGTCCGGTGCCGCAACCCCCAAAATATTGGCACGCTGGCCAGCCTGCTTACAGCTATCGCTGAGACGGGTGGCTTTGTAGGCACAATTCAGACCATCTCCGAGGGACATCAGGCTGTTGTGCGGGATATCGCAGTGTATGCCGATAACGAGCATCAACTTGACAAGATCCTCACGTCCATCGAAAGCAACCCAGGCACTCGTATTCTGGCTGTCAGAGATGAAGTTCTTGAGCTTCACCAGCAGGGCAAAATTGCCATCCGCAGCCGCTACAAGATTGATAATTTCTACACCATGCGAAGGGTATACACGCCAGGCGTCGCTGAGGTTTGTCTTAAGATCGCTGAGGATCCTTCGCTGGCACGGTCATACACCGCCATCAGCCATTTGGTAGCCATCGTCACTGATGGAACGGCTATCTTAGGATTAGGAGATATCGGTCCAACCGCGGGAATGCCGGTGATGGAAGGCAAAGCCATGCTGATGGAATCACTGGTAGGCCTTTCTGGTGTACCCATCCTGCTCTCGACGAAATATGTCGCTGAAATTGTTGAAACTGTGGCAAACATTGCCCCCACATTTGCCGCTATCCAACTCGAGGACATCTCTGCACCGCGCTGCTTCGAGATCGAAGCCCTTCTGCAGGAGCGATTGGACATCCCCGTGATGCACGACGATCAGCATGGAACTGCAGTGGTAACTACGGCTGCGCTTAGAAACGCATGCACTCAATCTGGCATCGATATCAAAAAAGCTACCATTGGTCAAATTGGACTGGGCGCGGCGGGGCTGGCTACTAGCAAAATGCTGATGTCGTATACTGGCAACGCGATCCTTGGGTCTGATCTCTCCCAAGATGCAAATGCACGCTTCTCGTCTGCTGGTGGGATCACATCGCATCTCGAAGAAATCATGCGCGAAGCCGATGTCGTCATTGCAACAACAGGGTCGCCAGGGTTGATCAAACCCGCAATGGTGCGTCAGGGACAGATCATCTTCGCTCTTTCAAACCCTAGTCCCGAGATTGAACCAGAGAACGCCCTAGCTGCCGGAGCAGCGTTCGCAGCTGATGGAAAATCCGTCAACAATGTGCTTGGTTTTCCAGGGATACTGCGTGGCGCAGTAGATACGCAAGCACCTCATATCAGCCAGGGTATGTATCTGGCCGCAGCGAAGACTATCGCCACTCTGGCACCCGAGGGCGAACTGGTTCCAAACCCCTTGGATAAGGATGTCCACCAGGCAGTCGCTCGCGCCGTGGCCGAACAAGCCATGCTCGAGGGAATCTCGAGGGTCGATTACATTCCCTATGTAGATGAATAATATGCCCCCAGGCAGATTTCATATCATCCGGCATATCTCCCGATGCCAGGAGACTATTTCAAAAGAGGAATTATGTCTACTGAACAGTTCAAAAAACGGCGCGCGCAACGTGCTAAGAAATTGCGTGTTCAGCGCATCATATTAATCGTAGCCCTGATCGCCTCTGCCGCAATCTTCAGCTACGCAAGTTGGACGCGCAACAAACCTTCAGTAAAACCTCTACTATTAGGAGAAAATATGGTAACTACTGATTCTGGATTATCGTACGAAGATTTAGTCGCTGGCGAAGGCCCCCAAGCCCAAGCTGGAGATAAAGTATCTGTGCATTACACCGGTTGGCTGGAAGATGAAACCAAATTCGACTCTTCACTAGACCGGAACCAGCCGTTCGAGTTTCAGCTTGGCGCTGGAATGGTGATCAAGGGCTGGGATGAAGGTGTCGCTGGGATGCAGGTTGGCGGGAAACGCAAATTGATCATCCCCGCTGAATTAGGTTACGGGCAACGTGGTGCTGGTAATGTAATTCCCCCAGGGGCTACATTGATCTTCGAGGTAGAGCTCTTGGCGATCAATCCCTAACCCGGTAAAAAATATGAGCAGGCGCAAAGCGCCTGCTCATATTTTTTTAAGATCAATTTCTTTCGGCTATACAGCCATAGCCTCCAATTCTTCGCGCAAGAGCGCGCCCAAGCGGGCGATGCCCTCTCGAATCATATCCGGTGAGGCATTAGAAAAATTTACTCGCATAGTATTTTTTCCGCTGCCATCAGGATGGAACGGACGGCCAGGGACATAGGCCACCTTGCGTTCGACTGCTTTTAATAACAGCTCTTCGGTATCGAATCCTTCTGGGAGAGTCACCCACAGGAACATACCGCCTTCGGGCTTGGTCCATTCGACCCCTCCGGGGAAGTGCTGTTCCATGGATTCCAGCATGATTTGCAAGCGTTCTTTGTACGTTGCACGGATGGTCTTCGAATACTCATGTAGAAAGCCATCCCGCGCCACCTCATAGGCAATCATTTGGTTGAAGGTAGGCGAGTGCAGATCAGCACCCTGCTTGGTATAGACAAATTTTCGAATGACATCGAAGTCAGCAATAACCCAGGCCATGCGGATCCCTGGAGCCAAAAGCTTGGAAAACGTACTCATATAGATCACGTTTCCAGGGACATGCTCCTCATTCCCGCCTCTGAATTTCTGATCGAGCACGAAAACGGGTGGAATATTCTCCCCAAAATAGCGCAGTTTTCCATAGGGGTCATCTTCGATTATGGGTACACCATATTTATCCGCGATTTCAACCAACTCTTGACGGCGCTCTAAAGGCAGGGTAACGCCGCTGGGATTCTGGAAATTGGGTAACACATAAATGAATCTGGGGCCTTGTTTGAGAACATCTTCGAGTAAATCGGTACGCATGCCATACTCATCGGAGGGAACCGTTAGGTAATTCGCGCCATAGGCATTCCAGGCCTGCAATGCCCCCAGGTATGATGGGTTTTCTACAGCCACATAATCTCCCGGGTCAATGAAGAGCATCCCCAATAGATCGAGAGCCTGTTGAGAACCCGATGTGAGCTGGATATTTTCGATGGGGACACGGATGCCATAACTGGCTGAGTGCTCAGCTATCACTTCTCGCAGTGGAGCAAAGCCCTCCGTTGGGCTGTACTGCAATGAAGCAGGTCCGGCTTCATCAAGAACGACCTCACAGGCTCGCTTAAATTCAGTCACAGGAAACACATCGGGAGAGGGCAAGCCGCCCGCGAAAGAGATCACATCAGGCGCACTGGAATACTTGAGTATCTCTCTGATCGCCGAACTGTTAATTCTGCTTGCCCGGTCAGCGAAACGTTGTTCCCAAGGTATCTGCATTTCAAACTCCTTATGATCTAGACCTTCTTGAATGAATATCGGTTAGGATCCGAAATATCCGGCAGGTAATCTGCTGGTAATAATGATATAGAAGTTAGCTATCAACAATGATAATACACCAATATCAATTGCTTGATACAGTGTCGAATATCTAAATCCGTTCTTACTTTCTAAATTCTTAATCTGCTGATGTTCGACAACAATGAAGATTGAAAACATGAATGGAACTAACAAGCAGCCCAAGAATCGTGGTCCTGCTGCAATGGGGGTATACCACGCAAAGACCCAAAAATATGCTATAAAAAATAACGACACGAACGATACTACAAAACGGTATTTGACGATCTCACGCCAAATTGACTGGAAATTTGCAAACATTGCTCCAATCAAAACGAACACATACAGAAGAGGATAGCTTATTCCGTTGTATAGATTTGCCGCATAATGGAATTGTGCTTGCATCCCATATATGAAGCGATTTACGATCTCACGAAGGCTGTGTTGGCGCACATAATTCCTCAAACAGTGAATCTCATCGGGGGGAATATCTGGCCAATGTTTGCCGTATCCGTATTCTTCGCTATCTGCCCGTGCGGTGGAGAAATCATCATACCAGATGAAGAAGGTAGAATTTTGATTGTAAAAATAGCGCCCAAAGATCTCCTTTGATTCCTTGATGTAAGGCGACAGGATCACAAGATATGAAAGCACCAATGCTGCCAGAGATATCCAGTTCTGAATATGAATTCTCTGGAAATGTTTTGAAGCGAAAGTCCTCCATAACTCTTTTAAAATGAAAATACTGCAAAATATTGCTAATGCTGGGAGGATCATGGCCTTGGCATAATGCGCCGACGCAACC
>CAYWIC010000041.1:0-34547 GCA_964458115.1 uncultured Anaerolineales bacterium
GGTGCCCATGTGGATGATCTTGCGGCTGAGATGGCTGTCTATCCAGCCTCGGTGCGCAGCAAAGTCGTTCAACCGCAGCCAGATCAGTGCTGAAGCGAAGGTGATACCCAGTGCGAGAAAGTTGTTAGATAACATATTTAGCCTCAGAGAACACAGAGATTATAGAGAAATTCTTTTTACGCCATCGACTAGTCTACGTTCGCCAAAATTGATTAGCAAAGCGCGATTTAGGCCAGTAGCTTTCAAGTAAGATAATGTTTGTGCCATGGCTATATTGGGAAGTTTAGATACAGCTTTCAGCTCCACAATCACTTCGTCCTCTACTCGTCCTCTACAAGGAGATCAATTCTCTGTCCTTTGATCACATTGCCTTTGTAGATGACATCTTTTTCAACCTGGCATTCGTACTTGATCCCTTTGAGATCAAATTCAATACATAGAGCTTTTTCATAGATTGATTCCAACAGACCCGGTCCTAGATGGCGGTGAACCTCAATTGCCGCTCCGATAATCTTTTCAGTCAGAATATCACTCATAATCTCCACATCTCAGTGATCTCTGTGCACTCCGTGGCTTAATAGTTTTTACCAGGGAATGTTGGGACAGGTGTTTACACCAGCATGTTTACCAATGGTTTTGTACATGGTCACGTTGGTGAAGGGTTCTTCCAGGATGCCATCGTGGATAGCCCATGAGCGCAAGCGGATGCTGCTCTCGGCATTGGGATTGCGGAAGGTGCTGCCATCGAGCAGTGGGAGTAAGTCGCCTTCAGGAGAAAAGCGTTGGTGATAACTCTCCATGCGGCGGCGGCCCTGTTGGTATGTGAAACCATACCGCTCGAAAATCACCGCGTTGTGGTAATAGAGTGGTTCAGCAAAATGCATCGTGTGCCCTAACTCATCGATGAAGGTTTCGAAAGTAGCCGTGGCGCTTTTAAGAAGGTGCAAGCCCTCACGGATCTGCCCTGGGGAGAGGCCGGCATTCATGGCGGCGATTTCAGCCTCAACATTGCGAGAACGGGTACCGAATTTGGTCAGGGTGCCATCAGGGAGCCGGTCGACATCGAAGCGCGTAGCATCGGGGTTGTTGAGGTTGTACAGCAGGATATGTAATTGCCCATTGAGCGTGTCGGTGATGTGACCATAAAGTATGGGATCTTCGAAGCCGTGTTTGTGATATAGGCTGAGCTCTGCGCTGCTACTTCCCTTGGGGCAATTCAAAAGTAGCAAGTCGCGCCCTTCCACATCCGTAAGGAAGGGATTCAAATGAAAACGATCAAAAATCTCGGGCGGAATGATGCGTGAATAAAGTCTGCGTTTCTCCGCCACTGAGAGAAGGTTGATGCCGCCGATGGTGGATGGAGGTGACATTTGAACTCCTTTGGCGGGTCGAGAAACCCGGTTTCTGGTGCCTTCTGAGCTACTTATTGAAATATGTGATGAGTGAAAAAATGTTTTTTCAATAAGAACCCGGGTTTCTGTGTTAATAGCCGCTGCGGCGCAGTTCGCGATCGACCTGGCGTTGCGCGTCTCGTTTGGCGATGCTGGCGCGCTTGTCGTGAAGCTTCTTGCCGCGTGCCAAGGCAATTTCGACTTTGGCGCGCCCTTTGCGCAAATAGAGCTGCGTTGGGATAATTGTTGTGCCTCTGCGGCGCACTTCATCCCACAAGCGCTGGATTTCTTTCTTGTGTAACAGGAGTTTGCGCTGGCGCGTGGGGTCATGCCCAAAGTGGGATGCTTGTTCGTACGGTGCGATATGAGCATCCACTAGCCAGGCCTCCTCGCCATCGACGCGCACATAGGCCTGCTTGATGTTGACCTGACCGGCGCGGATGGATTTGATCTCACTGCCATGCAGCACCAGCCCGGCCTCGAACCTCTCCAACAGGTGATAATCGTGAGATGCTTTTTTGTTTCTGGCGATTACTTTGATACTCATATGTGAATCGATTCTAGCATACAAAGGGTTTTATTGACCAAACATCTCCAAAAGAACGGGGTTGATCGCCTCCCAATTGGGTGCCAGAACCTGGGCGCCACCTGAAGTTGTAAATGGAATGGTCATTTCGCGGCTGATCAGGCGCGAATCGAGGTTTTCTACGCCATAGCGCAATACTGCAACGCCCAGGCGCGGCCACAACCAGATAGGTACGTCAGTATCAACAGACTTCGACAATGCCTGTAGCGTTTGGGGTAGGTGTGACCAGTTAGCCGGATCTAGCATGTTCATTAGCATTGCTTTGAGAAAAATCTGGCCGCGTTGCATGCGAAAGAAATCGTCACTGCCTTCGCGGTCGCGCAACAGAGCCAGAGCCTCTTCAGCGTTGAGGGGCTGATCGCCGGAGATGATGCCAATTAATTCCTGGGGTAACTCAACAGTGATCCCCCCGAGCGCATCGATGACTTTTAGTAGTCCGATAAATCGGATGCGGACATAATAGTCCACATCAACGCCAAAGTTGGATGAGACAGTTTGCATTGCTGCCTCGGGCCCGCTGCCGGGCAAGTTCCCCTCGGCGAAGAAATGGGCCGCATTGAGCCTGTTCTCTCCATAGTTGGGGATGGTCACCCAGAGATCACGTGGAATAGATAACATTCCGGCGTAAGGCTGCCAGGGTTCGACGGTTGTCAGAATCATCGTGTCCGTGCGGCCGACATAAGAGTCTTGCTCGCGTACATCCAACCCCATAACCAGGATGTTGGTGCGACCGGGGAAGAGAAAGTAGAGCAGCAGTAAAAATGTAAATGCTATTGTGGAGGCCAGGATAAACCAAAAACAACCACCGCAGCAAGAACGCCTGCGAGGCGGCTCTGCCCATTCAGGGGTTTTGGCGATATGCGTGGGCTGTGTTTCGCTCCAAGGGTCGCTAGAAGAATAACGGGTCAAATTATCCTCCTTGATTGAAGTATTGAATTGCAGCTTCGATGGCTGTGTCGCGATTCTCGTCACCGGGTTCGACCGTGATATCCGGTGTCATGCCGCTTTCGGCGATGTCGATCTCCAGACCGGGGATCCACCATTTGGCCGCTGTAACATGGATGCTAGAGCCGTCGCTCAACGAGAACCCTAATTGAATGCTGTCCTTACCGAATGTAGAAACACCAATGATAAGAGCGCGGCCACGTACTTGCAACGCCCCGGTGACGATCTCGGCAGCGCTGGCGGTGTTAGCATCTACCAGTACCACCAATGGGAGATCGATAAAGGGGCCTGATTTCTTGACTGCGTAGGTTTCGACCGATTTATCGCGATACTGTTCTTGGAGGATATCCCCCTCCTCGAGGAACAAGCTGGCGATGTTGACGCCGGCATCGACCAGGCCGCCGCCGTTGCCACGTAGGTCGAGGGCGTAATATTCAGCTCCTTGGGAAATCAGATCGTAGATGGCAGTTTCGATCTCCTCAGCGGTGCTGGCCGCGATCAGGTTGACTTTGATGATGCCTATTTTCCCTTCAGCAGGCGCGGTGTGCCAGGTCACAGAGGGGATAGGGATATCCTGCCGCTTGATCTTGAAACTGTATTCCTGGTGCTCTGGGGGGCGGGTAACAATCATAGAAACAGGATCACCTTCGGGTCCCCTCAGTGCAGCCACCGCCTCTTCCATAGGAGTCTCGGGAATAATATCCATCTCATCGACCAGGATCAACCGATCACCATCTACTATCCCTGCCTCTTTGGCCGGCCCATCGGGGAAGGGATACAGCAGGATGAATCCCTCGGGATCACGACTCAGGCTGGCACCAATGCCACCATATTTGCCTGCCAGATTGTCGCTGTTGAGTTCAGCTTGCACAGGTTCGGTGAAGCGGGTATGCGGATCACCGAAGGCCTCCAGCATGCCGCGAATCATGCCGTATTCCAGGTCAGGGTCTTGAGGGAGATCTGCAAGAGCGTGTCGTTCCAAAATGTTCCGCGCTTCTGCGAGAAGGGGGAGGTTGCTGTCTGAAGGCCCCCATTGATCCCGTACTATATAGCCCGAGGCAAAGCTCAAGAGTAAACTGAGGGCAAATAAGATCAGGACGGTGAGAAAACGTTTGGGTGTCATTGAAGGGAGAGAGTGTGATAGGATATTGAATTGAGCAAGTTTACCAGGAGAACTTGAATTTTCAAGGAGAGCGACAATGCGCATAGCCATCATCAGTGACAGCCATGATAATATCTGGAAGTTGGCCAAGGCCATCCCACATTTCGAAGGGGCCGATGCAATCATCCATTGCGGGGATTTGATCGCCCCGTTCATGATCATCCGTTTGATCAAGGGCGCAGGGGGTATTCCCATTCATGTGGTTTGGGGCAACAACGATGGCGATAAGCGCCTGCTAACAGAGATGGCCGCCTCGGCGGAGAATGTTCACCTGCATGGCGACTTCGCCGAGATCGAGATCGATGGCCTGAAAATCGCAGTCAACCACTATCCGAAGATTGCCCGCGCCCTGGCCGAGTCGGGACGCTATGACCTGGTGTGCTACGGCCACGACCATACCGCGCACGAAGAATTGGTGGGGGAAACCCTACTGCTCAACCCCGGCGAGGTGATGGGGCTGAACAGCCGCAGCACCATTGCGCTTTACAATACCAAATCCAGAAAAGTGGCCTTTGTGGAACTCTAAGCGAGGACTAATCAGTGGTTCGATACGCGTAAAAAAAGGGGGTTTTCAAAGGTTTTTTTCAGAAAATCGGCAAAATAGTAGTACAAAGGTCACAATTGTACTAATTTAGATAAAGATGTGATAAACTACCGATGTGGGAATAAATAAATTTGGTAATTATTTTAGTACGTCTCTCCAACGTCTAAATTGGCTTCGTTGGGCTGTGCCACTATCGGCACTTCTCTTTGTATTAGTTTTCCAATTTGCTGAAATTTACTGGTTTTTAGAGTTATCGTGGTGGCAGCACTACGCCTATAATATTTTAGTGTATGGTTTGTTAGGGCCTGCGCTCCTGTGGGGGGCAATTTCTGCATTGCGCCAACGTGTTCTAGAAAGGGAGGTTGCAGAGCTAGAGTTAAAAGCATCCAACCAAAAGCTCGAGTTTTTAGTCAGAATGAAGGATAAGCTGGCAATTACTTTCGATGAAGAACAATTGCTTGAAATTGTGATGGATTTGGCGAGTGAGATATTGCCAGTGCTTGGCTGCACCTTAATCCACTTTGATGAATATAACCGCCCACTACCGCCAATCCATCGGGGGAGCCTTACAAGAGAAGAGTTCGAAGCGTTGACTGTACATCTGGCTGCCCGTTCAAAGAACGAATCTTGCGAACAATGTGAGGTGTTCTGGTCAATCGAAATTGAATCCTGTCCGCTGCTTAAAGCATTACCTGATTCCCTGGCGGCCAAAAAGGCTCATTGTCTGGAATTTGTTGGCAGCACTCGCAAATACGGATTATTACACCTCTATCTCGATGATGCTCAGCTTCCCAATGAGAGCCAAAGAGAGCTACTGTCCATTTTGAGCAATGATGTTTCCCTTAGGTTGGATAACTTCGAAATGCAGGCGCGCGAATTGGCGACCCTGCGTAAATTTCAGGGGGCGCGGATTTTCAGCAATTTGCGCAGTGAAATTATCGAGACTCTTGACCAGATCATCGATGCTCTGGATGTGGATGGTAGCTTGATCTTTCTCGCTGAAGGTGATGGCTCTGACTTGCGCTTGCTCGAAATGACGGGAACAGTTTCTGTGCCCCACCAGCAGATCCTGGATGCTGCTGATGAAGCATTTCATGCCCCTGCCCCCTATCTCGTCCGTGATATTCGGTTAGAAAATGAATCTGAAATAGAGCTTTTCTCACTGCTGGTGGCACCCTTGCGAATAGAAGGGTCTTCCTTGGGGTGTCTGGCGATATGGTCTAATAGACGGGATATTTTCTCTCAACGCCGCATCCAGTTGATCACCGCCTTGGCCGGACAGGCCGCGCTCTTGCTGCAAAACCAGCGTCTTTATGTCCAGGCAGAGCAACATGCTGTATCCTCAGAACGTAGTAAGATTGCCAGAGAGATCCATGACGGCGTGGCACAAACGCTGGGCTATTTACAGTTACGATTACCCCAAATCGGTCGTTGGTTTGATCGGGGAGAGGCTGAACAGGCCATGCAGGCATTGGGTGATGCGCATGGTTTAATTGACGAAGCCTATCACGATACCAGGAAGGCAATCGATGGCCTGCGTTTATCACCTGAATCTGGCACAGCGGGGATGAGTTATTGGATAACTCAAATTTTGGACGAGTTCCACCACCGCAGCAAAATATCTGTGGAAACAAATTCCCCGCCTGAGTTGCACTTGTCCTTGGAGGACGAATACCATTTGATGATGATCATTCAAGAAGCACTGGCCAATATTCGCGAGCATTCTAGGGCGCGAAAATCCTGGTTGGCGTGGGATACTGAGCCTGGATCAGCGAATTCCTTGGGCGTTGTATTGAAGATCTGTGATGATGGGAGCGGGTTCATCGTAGATGATCAATCCTCTAACAATCACCATGGTCTGAATATAATGCGCGAACGCGCTGAGATTTTGAATGCTGGTTTTGAAGTGATTAGCCAGCCTGGAGAGGGAACCCAGGTTGTGCTGAGACTACCTACCCCGGGAGGGAAAAACGATGGAGAAGATAACTGAGGGGATACGCATCCTGGTTGTTGACGATCACGAGCTCTTTCGCCGCGGGCTGGTGGAAGTATTGGCGGAACAGCCCGATTTTGATATTGTGGGGCAAGCGGGGGATGGGGAGGAAGCCATCCGGTTGTGTGGTGAACTAAAACCCCAGGTCGTCTTGATGGATGTGCATATGCCGGTGATGGGCGGTCTGGAAGCTGTCCGGGTTCTCAAACGGGATCATTGCGTCAGGATATTGATGCTGACGGTTTCTGGTGATGAAAGCGACCTGATGCAAGCCCTGGTGGCCGGGGCTGACGGCTACCTGCTCAAAAATGCGACTTCTGAAAAATTATGCCAATCGATTCGGCAGGTTGCCAGCGGAATGGGGGTGCTTTCGCCTGAAGTGACGGGGTCAGTTTTGCAAACTGTAAAAAGTTTTTCGCACCAAGAATCTGCTCCCCAACTCAGTGATCGCCAGGTCGAAGTACTACAGCTGATCGCGACTGGCGCTACCAATGCCGAGATTGCTGCGAAGCTGGTCATTTCTGAGACCACCGTCAAGACCCATATCCGACACATTTTCGAAAAGCTCGCAGTAGGCAACCGCGCCGAAGCCGTCGGCCGCGCCCTGGCCCTGGGGATTATCGAGACCTGACATTTTTTGAGACAAAGGGGGCCGAGCACCCACCAAAAGGATGATACTAGCATCATCCTTCTGGTGGATTTTTTGTTTAACTAGCAAATCGACATTTCGAACGATACCGCAGGGAGGCCTTTTTCAGTACAGTATCTCGGCAACTTATCATCATCAGGACTTACGCAGTTCATGCGTTTCTAGGGTAGGAACCCAACTGCATTGGGTGTCAGAATGTTCTATATCCGTTCAACTCGGTTGGGCTAGCTACCCCAAGTGCGTAATTCCTGATCATATTGAATTGCCGGGAATATCTCTTTGTCAACAAAACAGGTCTTGATCATCTCCCCTAACGAGCTCTTCCGTGAAGGCTTGCAGCGCATCTTGAAGCTGGTGCCAGATTTGTCCCTGGCAGGCGCCGACGCTTCACTGGCGGAGGCGGAGCAATTGATTCGAGAAAAGGCTGTGGACATCATCCTGATCGAGCAGAACGGAAACCACGCGAACGACGCAGAAGAAATTTCCCAACTGCTGGGCCTGCCGGGCGAAAACCTGCAGGTGATCGCCCTGAGCCTGGAGAACATGCAGATGCAGAACTACCAGCGCCAGCAGATTCCCAGCGCAACGATGCAGAGTTTTATGAAAGCAATTGAAGGAGGGTAAGAAATATTTGAATAATCGTCCAAACAAATTAAGCCGGGAGCGGCAAGCTGTCAGCTTACTGCTCACTTATGACTGAATACAATGCTCCGGTGCTCATGCACCGGAGTGGCGAGCAAGTGATCGGAAAGCACTTGCTCGCACAAAGGAGAAGAACCATGTTTAGAAAACTAACAAAAATCATAATTTCCCTGAGCCTGCTGGTTGGGATGGTATTTGGCCTTTCAACCCCCGCCCTGGCAGACTGTCAGGATACTGGGGATGTCGGTGATGGCAGCGGCGGCGATATCGTCACCTGCGATAATAACCCAGGCGCAGATGCTGATGGGTATACTGGAACTAGCGGGAACGACCAGATTACTGTCGAGGCAGGCGCTACAGTAGGCGATAGCAGTGGAGATGATCATGTTCGGGGTGATGCGGGGAATGATACCATCGAAAACAACGGCACTGTAGAAGATAACATTCTCGGTGACGATGGCAATGATGATATCACTAACAATAGCAACGCGAAAAACTTGTATGGCGGCAATGAAAACGATACCATCAATAACTCTGGCACCGTGGAAAATATTTTCGGCCAAGATGACGATGATGTCATTACTAACAGCGGCACCGTGGACAATCAAATTTCTGGGGGGAGTGGCGACGATACCGTAATACTCTCTGGCGCAGATGTTAAAGTGGGCGGCAACATTACCGGTTCTAATGGTGGCGAAACCAATGGGGATACGCTAAATTTCAACATGAGCACCAGCGATCAAGACGAATTTGATACTGCCAACACAGCCATCAACACCGCCATTGGCAACGGCCACGCCGACGGCAATTTCGCCTGGAACGGCGGCACCATTACCTGGAAAAACTTCGAGACCTTGCTGAATAATCTGATTGGGACTGGCGTGCGTGGTGTCAATATCAGCGACGGCGATGCTGGTGGCGACACCACCACAACTGATGATGGTGATGACACCGGTTCCACCGTTACCACAGTCTACTCAGATTCCAACGTCTCAGTCAACCAGGACGGCGATAGCGGAACTCTCTACTTCTTCGGCGAGAATGGCGACTCGGATCACCTGATCGCCTCCGTCAGCCAGAGCGATTATGCCAACGCCGGGGCTGGCCAGGTGCTGGTCACCGTGGTTGATGATGATCTGGGCGTACTACTGTACGTCGAGGCGCTAGGCGACGGCCAGTTGGTGGTGCAGTACTACTCTACTGCTGACGGCTCGCTTTTGAGCAATACGGTGATTTCAGTGTAGCGTTTAGCTGAGAGCCGTTAGCTGAAAGCTGCGAACTGACAGCTAGCGCAAGAATCTGCATGATACCCTATTGCGAAAAGTGAAGGCCGACTCCAGGTGGACGTCGGTCTTCACTTTTACTCCACCGTTGATGGCGCGCTGTTGAGCAATTCGGTGATTACGGTTTCGCATAATGCTGATTGCTCGTGATAATTGATTCCAACCTCTTTACTGAAACATAACTTTGACGGCCCGGGGGGGTTATTTCAAGAGGACTTCATTTGTGTGATAATTTGGAGGTTGAAATGGCTGAGCGTTATGGAAACATTGTTGGTTGGGGGAAGTATGTCCCAGAGCGGGTGGTGACGAATGCGGATTTTGAAAAGATTTTAGATACCAGCGATGAGTGGATCGTAACCCGCACGGGGATCAAAGAGCGCAGACATGCTGCTGATGGGGTAGATACTTCTCAGATGTCAACAGCCGCAGCGCGTGATGCGCTGGAGATGGCCAATGTACGACCTAAAGATCTGGACCTGATCATCGTAGCGACCTCCACGCCAGATTATCTGACTCCGCCAGTCTCATCCCAGGTACAAGATATGTTGGGGGCTGGCAATGTGGGGGCCTTTACGCTGGTAACGGGATGTACCGGATTTGTATATGGCCTGGCCACGGCGCAGCAGTTCATCGCCTCGGGCGCGGCGGATAATGTGCTGGTAGTCGGGGCTGAGCTAATCAGCCGTTTTGTGGATTGGGAAGATCGCGCTACCTGTGTACTATTTGGCGATGGCGCCGGTGCGGTGGTGGTTCAGGCAACTGATGAACCTTCCGGCGTGCTTTCTTTTGTGCTGGGATCTGATGGTTCGGGGGCAGAACACCTAATCCTGCCTGCGGGCGGCGCAGCGATCCCGGTCAGCCATGAGGCTTTGGTCAATGGCCAACATTATCTCAAAATGAACGGCCGCGAGGTTTTTAAATTCGCCACGCGAGTGTTGGGAAAATCTCTGCGTCAGGCCATCGCGCAGGCTGGGCTGACTTCGGATGATATCGATTTGATCATCCCGCATCAGGCCAACGTGCGCATCATCGAAAGCGCGGCGCGGCAGGCCAAACTATCCAAAGAGCAGGTTTTCGTCAATATTCAAAAATATGGCAACACTTCCGCGGCTTCGATCCCCATTGCGCTGTGCGAAGCCCTGGAAGAGGGCCGGGCAGAGGTTGGCGATACATTTGCCTTTGTGTCTTTCGGCGCGGGGCTGACCTGGGCGTCAGCGATCGTCAAGCTGGTAGAGCATAAAAAGCCCGCTCCAGAACCCAAACGACGCTGGCCGTTTTTGAGATGGTTTTCTAGAAAGGACGACTTAGTGGTTGAGGATGCGAATGCAGTTGAAGAAGCAGAAGCTCAGGCTGAGTCCGAGACTGAACAGAGTGTTCCAGCCTGAATATTTCCCATCCCCCCTTGCCCCCGCCCAAAGGGCCGCATAGCGTCCCCAAGGAAGGGGGGACTTTAAAAAAATAGTGCGTGCAGGCGCGTTGCGCCGCACGCACTATTTTTTTAAACATTTTCTCTCTATCTAATTATCCATAAGCTGCTTTGACGGCTTCGCGGTCAATTTTCCCACTTTCGGTGCGAGGGAGCTCGCTGACAAAATCTACAAATTGGGGTTTCTTGTATGAAGCGATCTGCCCGGCGACATAACCGCTAATATTCTCTGGGGTTAAGGATTTCCCTGGGTGCAGCTCGATGACGGCCTTGACGGCTTCGCCCCATGTTTCATCGGCCACTCCAATGACACACACGCCAGCCACCTCGGACATTTCGCCGATCACATTCTCGACCTCTGCGGGGTAGATATTCTCGCCACCCGATTTGATCAATTCTTTCTCAGGTTTGCGACCCACGTAGTACAGGTAACCTTCTTCATCAAACTTGCCTACGTCGCCGGTATGATGCCAGCCATGACGGGAGGCGAACCTGGTGGCATCGGGGTCGTGCCAGTAGTGGGAGAATACCAACGGACCTCGGACGACGATCTCGCCGGGTTTTCCGATGGGAACATCCTGACCGGCTTCATCCACACAACGAACCTGTGCCGCTGCCAGTGGCTTACCGGCCGCGCCGGGTTTCTCATCCACGCGGCATATGGTGACCAAACCGGATGTCTCTGACTGGCCGAATCCGGTCCAGAACTTGGCGTTCGTCTCCTGGTACAGGCGTTGGATGGTGTCGGGCGCATCCAGACCGGCAACATGTTTGAGACTCTCTAAACTGGCGCCGCTAGCTTGGCGAGCGTCAAGCAGCATTTGCAGGATGGGCGGGAAGTCGGCTACCAGGGTGACAGTGTGTTCGTCCATCAATTGAATGGCTCCGGCAGGATCGAACTTTTCCATGATCACATTGGCCCCGCCTGCCTGAAGAGTGGCCAATGATAGCCCCAAACCAGTGATATGGAACAAGGGCAAGGCCGCTAGGTGACGATCGCTTTCAGTCAACCCCACCGCCTTGATAATCTGGTCACCCGCTGTGAGAAGATTGGCATGGGTCAGTACGGCGCCGCGCGGCACCCCTTCTACTGCGGCCGTAGAAATGATGGCGAAGGCATCGGTGCTACTCACCTCGGGAGGTTCGGAAATCCCTGGGATGTAGAGTTCGGAGAGCGGGATGAACCCCTCAGCAGAACCCTCATCGATCAGCGCGCGTACCCCAAATTGAGTCACGTCCAGCCCGTCAATTTGGGGCAAATGCTCCATCCCCACGACCAACATTTTGGGGTCAGCTAATTCCACGACCCCGATCACTTCCGCAGGCGAAAGCCGCCAGTTGACTGGATAGGCGATGGCGCCGGTCTTGGCGCAGGCTCCATACAATTCAAGATATGCCACGGAGTTTTGAGCCAGGATGCAGATGCGATCCCCTTTGGAGATGCCCTGCGCATTGAGCCCAGCTGCGAGTTGGTCAACGTGCTCCAGGAATTGTGCGTGGGTGTAGACTGCCTCGGTGTTGATAACCGCAGGTTGGTCCCCTTTCAGGCGCGAGTTTTCTAGAAGTAATTGATAAATTGTAGAATTTTGAAAATCCATAGTGCCTCCCCGATATTTTCTGGATATAATTTTTAACCTAGCCAGCGCTTGCGCCGTTTGTAGTGTTTCACATCCCGATAACTTTTGCGCTCCCCAACCTGAGTCAAACCAAGATAAAACTCTTTGATATCTTCGTTTTCGGCCAATTGGTCTGCTGGGCCGTCGAGGACGATGCGCCCGGTTTCCATGACATAGGCGTAATCTGCTACCTCGAGGGCGATTTTGGCGTTCTGCTCGACGAGTAAGATTGGAATGCCTGATTCCTGGTTGATCTGTTTGATAGCTCTGAAGATATCCTGCACCAGCAGAGGGGCTAAACCAATCGAGGGTTCATCGAGCATCATCAGCTTGGGGCGGGCCATCAAGCCGCGACCGATGACCAGCATTTGCTGTTCCCCTCCGGAAAGATAGCCGCTGGTGCGGCGGCGGATTTCTTTTAGCCGCGGGAAATAATGATACACCTTCTCTAGATCATCATCGATCATCTTGCCAGTGTGACCACGGGCAACTGCCCCAACAGTCAGGTTCTCCTCAACAGTCAGGTGTGCAAATAAGCGACGACCTTCCAAAACTTGAATAATTCCCAGTTGAACAATATCCTCGGCGGGTTTGTGGTCGATGCGTGTCCCATTGAATTCGACGCCCCCGCGCGTGATTTCGCCTTCCTGTGAGAGCAATAGCCCGGAGATGGCTTTGAGCGTGGTGGTCTTGCCGGCACCGTTGGCTCCCAAGATGGTCGCAATCTGTTTTTCGCGTACTTCAAGGGAGACTCCTCGAAGGACGAGTACCACGTTGCTGTAAATGACTTCAATGTTATTTAGGCTTAACATATGCGAATTGAAATGTTTGTACACGGATTAGCACGGATTGAACGGAATTATAAAAACCCATCCGTGCAGCTCCGTGAAATCCGTGTACAGGAAATTACATCAATCCTGATATTACTCGCTGGGCCGCAAATCGGGTGTCTCGGTCCAGTCTTGCAGGACGACGAAGGCATCGGGTCCGCCTTGGATCATGCGGATCTGTGACTCGTGGGGAGAGCGGCTGCCCTCTGAATAATCGGAGCGGAATACACCCTCCAGTGCCTGGAAGGAACCCAGCTCGACCATCGCATCGTGTACAGCCTCACCGGTTAGATTTTCGTAACCGACTGTATCAATGGCCAGGGTGATCGCTTCGACAGCCAGGTCGATGCCGGCGATCAAGAGCAGGTAGCCGACGTTGTGTTCAGCCATGGGGCGTTCATTGGCTGCGAACAGCTGGTCGGCATACTGGATGCCGGGGTTTTCGACATCAGTCCACCACAAGTAAGGCGTGGGGGCAATCAAGCCTACGCCATAGGCCGGATCAGCAAGGAAGGCGTACAGGGCCAGGTCCATGGCCCAGTTGTCGGCGGCGACAACGAACTGGTCGCGCAGCCCGAGGCTGTTTAGGTCATTCAGTAATGCAGCCGGACCAAAGGCCAGCGTGTTGGTCCAGATCGCGTTGGCCCCGGCAGCCTGGGCGTTGAGGATGGCTGTCGTGGTATCAGCTGTAGGTGAGAGATCGTAGGTCTCTTCGTGGACCAGCTCGATGCCGTTCTCTTCCATAAAGGCGCGCGTCTCGGGGGTCAGAGCGCCCTGCCCAAAGGCAGTTGGCCAGCTAAGGTAGGCCAGTTTGAGCGTATCTTCAGCACCTTCAGGTTTGTACATATCCCAGTTCTCGTTGAGGAATCCCATCACCAAACCGAACTGATCGGGGTAGATCGGCCCCAGACCAAAGGTATAGCCAGAATCTACATAGAAGCCCTTAGCGCTCAGACCAGCGGTGATGTTGACTACTTTGTCTTCGACAAATCTCTGAGCCAGCGCTTCGACTTCACCCGAACCGTAGGTGATCATCACCAACGGATTGTCATCTTCGCCGGTGAAACGATCGTAGGCGGCTACAGCTTCGTCAATGCTGCCGCCGGTGTCGGCGAACTCGATGGCCAGTTCGGCACCATAGATGCCGCCTGCTTCATTGATCGCGGCTACGGCGTCCTCAGCACCGTGGACGAGGGGGGCGGTAATTGCGGCATAAGGTCCGGATAGATCCCCGAAGTGGTAAATAGTGATTGTCTCGCCAGTCAGGTCGGGAGGCTCATGAGAGCCGGCTGCGGCCAGTGTGGCTCCCAACAATGATGAAATGATCACCACTGTGATCGTAATCCATGAAATTTTCTTAAAATTCATCGCGTCTTCTCTCCTTGAACGATATTGCTTTTGATAAAACGAAGGTCATATTTGGTGTTCTTTCGCTTGCCGGGCACCACCTCCTTTCAAAGGTCTCTGTTATCATTTTGGATAGAGCAGCATCCGCTGGTTCGCCTTCGGCGGCGCTGATTTGATAGATTATTGCTGAATTAATAGGTTATCAGCGTACATCTGCGTTTATCTGCGTTCAAATTAGTGATGTAGAATTTATAAAACCAAAAAAGTACTAGTGCGAGAATGGCCGTAATCGCCAGGCTGCTTTGATAAGCTGCCAGCGATGAGCTAATCCGCGCGGTTCGAAGATCAGGAATAACATCAAGGTAAAACCAAAGAACAAGGGGCGTAGAGCCTGGATCATACCCGCCGCGGTTGCTGGGAAAAGTTTGACGAAGAACGGCGCAGATAGCGTGGCGCCTTCGATGATCAACTCCACAACGATGGGGCCGAAGATGGCGCCCATGTTTGTGCCCAATCCGCCCACTACCAACATGCCTAACAGCAATACTGAATCTACCAGGTTGAAAGTCTCAGAATTGATGTGCCTGAGGTGGTGGGCCATCAGAGAACCAGCGACACCCGCGTAAACCGCTGCCAGGAAAAAGGCCTGAAGTTTATAGCTAAACAGGTTCACACCCAGCAGTTCAGCTGCCAGGTCATTGTCACGGATGGCCACGAATGCACGACCCAGGCGCGAGCGAGAGATATTGTGCGCAATCACAGTGGTTACGATCAGTACAGTGAGTGTAATGTATATATATTTTGAGGGTTCATTGAACTTGATTCCAAGGATCACAGGCACATTGACATTCAATCCTTGGGCACCATTGAGGACTTCAGGGAAGGCCTGACGAGTGAACCATGGGATGATGAATTGCGCTGCGAGGGTCGCCATGGTCAGGTAGAACCCTTTGACCCGCAAAGAGGGGAGTCCGAATATCAATCCGACAATTCCTGACCCCAGGGCTGCAATGGGCAAGGCTGCCAGGAAAGGCCAACCGAGGTTGTTGACTAAGAGAGCAGAGATGTACCCGCCAACCGTCATGAAGGCCGCTTGTCCGATGGAGATCTGGCCTGTATAGCCTGTCAGCAAGTTCAAACCCTGCACAGCGATGATGGCGATTCCAATGCGGTTGACCAGGGAGACGATGCTTTGGCTGGCATAGAAGGGCAGGGTATATAGCAAGATCAGGAAGATCAATAAAGCCAACCACTGCCACCCTCGCCGGATGGTGGCCATATCGTAAGCGTAGCTGAAATCAAATTCTCCTGCGGGACGTAGAATAGCCATGCCTAGACCCTCTCGATGCGCTTCTGCCCAAAGAGTCCCTCCGGGCGAATCAGTAATACGATCATCAGTACCACATAGGGCATGATCTCAGCAGAATTTCGCACGATGGCGACTTTGGACACTTTCACTAGCCCCTGGGATAGACCGATCAAAAGGCTTCCCACAACGGTCCCGGGGATCGAATCTAAGCCACCCAGGAGCACCGCTGGGAAGGCAGCCAAAACGACCAGTGACAGGCTGAGATCCAACCCGCTCGATGTAGCTAATAGCACGCCACCTACTGTGGCGACCACACCAGCCAAACCCCACGAAATCCCAAAAATACGCCGGATACGCAAACCGGTGCTTTGGGCTAGTTCATGATCTTCCGAGGTCGCCCGCATCGCCAAACCGGTGCGGGTGTATTGAAAGAGACCCCCAATGATGATCACGCCGATCACGGCAACGACGAATGACCAGACCAGATTCTGTTTCAAGATCAGGACGATGTTATTATCGTTGAAAATGAGAGGGGTGGTAATTTTATAAGGGTCACTAGCCGAGAAAATTTGTGGAAAGTTTCGTTGGGCACCGCCGAAAATGAACAGAGCTAATCCTTGGAGCGCCTGGCTCAACCCCAAGGTCATCAGGATGATCGATAGCAGCGGTTGTCCCGTCATGGGCCGCAAAGCTAACCTCTCGATCACAAAGCCCACAATCGCCATGATCACGATCGCCAGAAAGATCGAGAACCACAGGTTCAGTTCCATCTCGATGGAGAAATACCAGGTGATCAATGCTCCGAGAAGCAATAATTGCCCTTGCGCAAAGTTGAAGATATACGAGGATTTGAAGATCAACACCAACCCTAGAGCGATGAGTGCAATGGGACCACCGGCTAAGATCCCCGTGATGGCAAATTGCGGCAGTAATTGCCAGTTCATGCGGGAGTTTCCTCCATTTCAAGCTTTGCAATGCGGACGGTGGTATCGACTGTACTGGTACGACCATCCCGATATTTAACTTCGGCGCTTACCAGGATCTCCTCCTGCCCAGCGTACATGGCATCGATAATCTCCTGGTAACGATCATATAACAGACCGCGGCGTAGTTTCCTAGTGCGGGTCATTTCGGCCTCGTCGGCGTCGAACTCTTTATGCATGAGTACGAATTTGCGGATGCGCGCTCCAGGGGGCAATGAACTGTTGACCCTTTCGACATCCCCCTGAATGACTTCATAAACTTCCGGCTTTTGGGTAAGGTCCGTAAATGTTGTATAGCTAATGCCTTTTTTCTCAGCCCAGCGACCGACATTGTCATAGTCGATATTGATCAGGGTGGTGACGAATTCTTTATCCTCAGCACCCACCGCCATGGCATGTTGGATATGCGGGCTGAACTTAAGGCGTCCCTCGAGGAACTGCGGAGAGTACTTTTCGCCACTGGCCAAGGTGATCATGTCCTTGACGCGGTCCAGATAAACCACATGACCATCGTCGTCAATGTAGCCGGCATCGCCGGTGTGGAACCAGCGCTTGCCCTGTTTGTCTACGGAAAGCGATTTGGCCGTCTCTTCTTCATTCTTGTAGTACCCAATAAAGATGTGATCACCACTAATCAAGATTTCCCCCTCGGCGGATATCTTGAATTGGATGTTGGGGAGTGGTTTGCCAACGCTGGCGAATTTGACATCCTCATCACTGTGCTGGGTCCCTGCGGCCGCGGTCTCTGTAGAAGAATATACCTGCTTCAGTTTAATACCCATGGCGCGGAAAAAGCGCAGCATATCTGGGCTGAGGGAGGCGCCAGCGGTGATAGCTGTGCGTACGCGCGTCAGTCCCAACTGATCGCGGAGAGGTCGGAAAACTAGAAAATCACCCACAGCGTTTAATATATTCAGCCCGAGTCCCACGGGTTTCTTTTTGTAGTGCAGATCAGCGACTTTATAACCTATTGGCAAGAATAGGTTGTACATGGTGCGGTTGAGCCAGGTGCTGTCTGTAATGCGCACCTGGATGATGGCGGTCAAGTTTTCCCACAAACGGGATGGATAAAAGAGGAATTCTGGGGCAATCTCGCGAATATTCTCTCTGACAGTCTCCGGTGCTTCGGGAAAATTGACGATCAGGCCGTACATGACATGGGGAGTGACAGCCAATGTGTGCTCGGCGATCCAGGCCAAAGGGGTAAAGGAGAGCACGTTGTCTGTATCCAGGCGTGGTTCTAATAAATGGAAGCTTTCTACTGCTGAGAGGAAGTTCTCATGGGTTAACATCACGCCCTTGGGGACTCCCGTGGTCCCCGAGGTGTAACACAAGTTTGCGAGATCATCACCCGTTCCCCCAGAAATCAGTTGATCAAATAGTTGTGGCTGTTGGTCATGAAGCTTTTGGCCCAGTTCCAGCACTTCTTCGTAGGACATCAGCCAGGGATCGTCATAGTGCCACATCCCGCGCGGTTCCCAGTAAATTACTTTGTGTACAAGTGGAAGGTTATCTTTGATCTCCAGGTGTTTGTCGCACTGTTCCTGGTCCTTCGCCAGAGCAAATTTCGACTCAGAATGGACGATCACAAACTCCATTTCATTAGGGATGGCATCTGTGAAGATGCCCACAGTCACGCCCTGGGCAGCCATGATCGCCAGATCGGCCCACATATACTGGCGGTCATTGTCGCCAACGATGCTGACTTTATCGCCTTTTTCAAGACCCAAACTCACTAGCCCCAAAGCCAAATTGCGCACCTGCACGTAGGAATCACCCCAGGTGAACTCTTGCCAGATGCCAAAATCCTTTTGTCGCACAGCCACCTTCTGGCTTCCATAGCGGTCGACTTTTTCCACGAAATGCTTGGGGAGCGTATCAAGTTTTTCCATAGTGTTTACAACTGGTATTTTGTTTGGAAAATAGCGGAGAAACCTCTCCTCTGTGTCATTCTGAACGAAGTGAAGAATCCCTAATACTGACTTATAAATACTTCCTCAAAGGCCAATCTTCCAGTGAATTTTTAGGGTTTCCTCACCCCTACGGGGTTCGGAATGACAAAAAGATCGTGTTCTTTACACCTTGTAAAAAATGCCACCATGTATTTGCTTTCAATACATTTTTAGTACTCTTGACCCAAGTATGCCTGGATGACATCCGGGTTGTCCCGAATTTCCTCTGGTGTACCCTCCGCAATTTTCTGGCCAAAATCGAGCACGATGATGCGGTCAGCAATATCCATCACCAGCCCCATGTCATGTTCGATCAGAACGATAGTGGTGTTCTGCAGCTCGTGGATATCCAAAACAAAACGTGCCATATCCTCTTTTTCTTCGAGGTTCATACCCGTCATCGGTTCATCGAGAAGTAGTATCTGCGGTTCTAGTGCCAAGGCGCGGCCAAGTTCGACGCGTTTCCGCAGACCGTGGGGCAGCGCGCCAACAACGGCTTTGCGGATATGTTCGATCTCCAGGAAATCGATGATCTCTTCGACCACTCGACGGTGTTCGATATCTTCTTTATGTGCGAACCCCCAATACAGCATGCAGCCCAGCATTCCTGATTTCATATGGACATGACGGGCCGCCATGATGTTGTCTAAAGTGCTCAGACCAGTATACAGGGCAATGTTCTGAAATGTGCGCGCAATTCCCAATTCGGCAATTTTATGGATGGGAATGCGGGTGATATTTTGACCATCGAAATAAATTGACCCCTTGGTTGGGCGGTAAAACCCGCTGATGCAATTCAATGTCGAAGTTTTCCCTGCACCATTGGGGCCGATGATTGCCAAGATTTCGCCCTGATAGACATCAAAGCTGACACCCATTAATGCCTGAGTGCCGCCAAAACTCAAGGAGATATTTTCAATACCCAAATGGATCAGGTCTTTTTTCATAGAATGAGTGGCCTGCACACAGGGTACAACACAACGTTGTTTGGGTGGTTACGCTAAACCACGCAGAGATGTATTTACGATGTTGGCGCGGTAATCGGGGTGGTAAGGTTGAGTTCCAAAGAAGGAACTCGATATTACGATTTTAGAAATGGTTTGTGAAAAAAAGAATAAACTTATCTACTTGATCAATTATATCTAATATTTTGTTATCTGCAAAGTTCAGTTTATGTGAACCAGTCGGTAGTGGACGATGGGCGAGATTCGGCCTTCTTATAGATCTTCTCAAGAACATCTATTTGGGTGAAGAGATAATTCCCCCAGTATGGAGAACGTGAGGCGGTATTGTAAGATGGACAGCCGTTAGCTGAGAGCTTTTCGCAGCTTATAGGTTGCAACGACTAACCACTCCCAGCTAACAGCTTTCCACTTGCTGCTATCTGCTCACCGCTACCGGGTAGCAGCTCGCCTAGCGGCTTACTGCTACCTTAACAATTTTCCCCTTCTCATCAAATGTTAAGCGCGCATAGGCCGGGTGCACGTGGAAGGCATCGCGGGTCTCTTTGCTCATGGTGACTACGCGGCGTTGGGGGTCCACTGTCGGCCGAGATTTGGCCCCTAGCTGACCCGTGGGACAGGTGTGACCCTCACAGCAGCACTCGGCATGTTCGGAACTCATGGAGAGATCCGCGCCTACCATTCCCGGGAGATACTGCTCGACGAGGCGTTTAACATTGCCCAAGACTTCATCAGGGATGGGTTGCGATTTCTCGGTTGTATCTGCCCGGTCGCAAATGGTCTTCACTGGGGGCGGCGCCTCTGCGAAGCGCTGCACTTCTTTGGAAATTTTCCTAAAACCTTTTAGTTTTTGGAAACCTGAAAGGTTACCTGAGTTGGCCAGTGGATCGCCATAGAGCACAAAGGAGATCAGAGTCTTTTGGTCTTCACCGTCCAGGTAGCCCTGGCGTTTGTGCATTTCTTTGGCCAGGTGGATCTTTGCCCGACGCAGTGCTTCTCCGGCTGGAAAACCCTGCTGAAAATATTGCCAAAAGGCTTTGCCCAGCAGGTCGGCTGCGTTGAGCGGGGTGGTCACCGAGCCATAGGCGATAACCGTAGAGCCTGCCACTGCCTGGCTGCCGGAAGCCAAGAATTTCAGGGCCAGAGATTCCTCCACGGAACGCCCAAAAATGTGCGCTCCGTAGCAAGCCTCGCTGAAGACAACTTGCGGGGCGCGGCCGCCATTGACCACATCTTGGGGGCGCAGGGCAACGGGGTAGTCTGGACCCTCATCACGGGGCTTCAAGCCCGGTTTGGGATAATTGGATGGATCGCGATGGCCATACCATTCGGGGGCGTCAATCAGACCATGCAAGTTGAAATAGCCTAACTCAGCGGTAGGCTCGGGGATCTGGTTGTGCTCTCCCACGGGGGGGGATGTGATCATCTCACGCGGCTCGCCAATGGTACGGAACACCGAGAGAGCGGCCCGCTGCCAGACTTCAGC
This sequence comes from uncultured Anaerolineales bacterium, assembly GCA_964458115.1. Taxonomy (GTDB): domain Bacteria; phylum Chloroflexota; class Anaerolineae; order Anaerolineales; family UBA11858; genus NIOZ-UU35. Next base: position 21,107 of record CAYWIC010000041.1, read on the forward strand.
GGTATACCCGAAACTCAAGGGGTCTTTGCGGCGCGGCATCAGGTGGTTCAAGATCCAGTCTAGAATGGATCGCAGCCAGCCGCGATGGTTGCTGTTGACTTCGATATGCCGTTTGGTGATCGACCTTAAGGTTTCCAGTAATAATTTCGGTTCAGACTGCGTGCCGCCAGGGATGCGCCCCACCGGCCATTCAGGAATAAAGTAGTTTTCATCGCGGGTCGCGTAGGGGTTATCGGAGGGCACATCGCTGTCGGCATCGTCGGTGGGATTAGGTAGATGATGGTAGGGCACTACATCCGGCCCGCCCACGATCAACAGGGCGCCGATCATGGCGCCTTGCTTTTTCAAGGCTTCATCCAAGTCCGCAAGGGTGAGCTTCAACTTCCAGGGATCGTCAGGCACGCTGGGCTTGAGCCCTAATCCCGTCATGCCAGCAGGGTCATCAGCATAGACCAGAATCGAACCCCATCCAGGTCGTTCCCGCAGAGCGAGAACCAATTTTTGCATGGTGTCATCGATAGCGGGTGTGTTTTGGGGCCCAAACTTGCCTTGCAAGCCCGCCCGGGTGCTGAAGACGACATAGATTGGCAAGCGCCCATCCGAGCGAGCGACATCCGCAATGTCCAAGCGGTGAGCGATTTGCGCTATTTCGTCTTCTACCGAGCGCGGGGTCTCAGGCTCATCAGCTTGATCTGCCTGATCCCCGTGCAATATATCCTTGAATGTTGACCTAGCCTTCTCAAGTTCGTCTTCAACGGTTTCAGGTTCCGACACGGGGATGGGTACGGGTTCCGCGTTCTGCTCTGGCGAGTCTGGTTGCGCTGCTGAAGAGGTCAGCTTAGATTTGCGCGTAGCTGGCAAATCCTCTGCCGGTCCTGATTGAACAGCTTGATCCGGGATTTGGTCATCGGCGAAAACTGTTTGAAGAGGTTTGACAGGTTGTTCGGACGGGGGTTGAGGTGGTTCGGCGGGCATGGAGGCAGGTTCTGCTTCCTTAGCGGATTCTGTTCCCTCGAGATTGCGCTCCCAGACGTACGGTGGCAGGGGTTCCACCGGAGTGGGCAGTAGATTCCAACCCAATGCTGCGGCGACCTCAGCAGGGATGGAGACATCGATGACGGTTTCCATGCGTTCTGGCCATAGGGTTTTGTAGGGGTTGCCCGTCCCCCAAATTCGCTTTGCCACCTGACCACTGGGATCATTGGTCGCGGCGCGGTGTAGCAAGGCTACGGCTTTGTCGGATTTCCCCCCACCCATCATGCTGTCGGCCAGGATCAGCATCACGGGCACACACTCAGGCCAGCGTTGGTGGTAATGTCCAGCGATATTCTGGATCGCAGCCTTGGGGGCTCCGCTTTGCGCCCAGAGACTCTGTAAGTGGGTGATACCCAGCAAGGCAGGGATCGGCTCTTCAGCCAACGCCAGACTGATCTGTTCCTGAACGGTATCGAAGTCACCTTGGGAGAGTGCTTTTCGGGCAAGACTTAGGGGATGAGTCCAGGCTGGGGCGGGCAGAACCCGCTTTGGACTCAGCTGGGACGTCCCGCCCAATACCTGCACACAACCCAAGGCTTCGTTACTCCCTTTGGCGGTTGAGCCTGCATCTGCAATTTCAAGGCGTAGGTTTTGAGCCTCAAAGAACTCAGGGTCAGACTGGCAGATCTTCTCGATCATGGCGGGGACGTGTTCGCGATGTCCATCCGCGAGCAAAGCCTTGGCGCGCAATAGGCGCACATACAGGTCGTTTTCATAGGCTGTCAACCAGGCCAAGGCTGTTTGACGGGCGAAGCGGTTGGCTTTGACCAGCAGCGCAGTATGCAGGATATCTAGCAGATACTGACGCGGCCAAGGTTTGCCCTGGGGAATTGGCTCTAAAGGGTTTCCGATAGGAAGGTGTTGGGTCGTGTTCATATACTCTCTCTCGTTGCATACACTGTTCTACGAGCCGGTTCTAACAGAGGCAAGCACATTCTTTGGATTATGGACCAGGTTGAGTGCGATGATCGCGGCAAGCTGGCGTTGGATGCTGACATCCTCAGGGGTCAGACGGGCAGCTTTGCGCAACATCCTCTCAGCGTTGGGATAATCTTTGGTTTCCTTCAGGGTCATGCCCGCCTGGTAGTATGGGTGCGGGTCTCCAGGTGCGATCGCGATGGCTTGTTGGAAGGTTTGCAACGCCAAATCATATTGCCTGCGCTCGTGATACGTGCGGCCAAGTTCGATGTAGGGGTCGCCCCAATCGGGGAGGTGATCGATCGCTTGGCTAAGATGGTTAACGGCCTGGTCGAGTTGACCCTTGCGGCGCAACAAATTCCCCAGGGTATTCAGGAGATGGGCTTTCTCTTCCAAAGAAAGATCTACTTCGGAGGATTGCAGGGCTCGTTGGGCAGCCTGGATAGCACGCTGACTCTCTCCCGCATCAGCCAAAGCCTGGGCGTGGGCAACCAGGATTTGGGGATCATCGGGATGTCCAGTAGCCAGGTTGTTGAGTGAATCAAGGGCCGCTTTCTCGCCATGAACATAGCGACGGAGTTCCACAGTTTTGAGGAGCAGCTCGGTGGTAGGCAGGATGCGCGCGGTGGCCGAATCTAGGGCTTCCAAAGCCTGCGCCTGATCGTTCATCGCGATCAGAGAGTCTGCTTGAAGCAGCAGGGCCTGGGGGTCGCCGGGCTTGATCTCGAGAGCCTTTTTGACATGCAGTTGAGTACCTTGTGGGCGGCCACGCTTCAATTCGATCTTCGCCAAGATCAGGTGTGGGTCAGGAATCTGGGAGTCGAGTTGAAGAGCCTGCTCAGCGCACTTCTCGGCCTGCCTGGATTCGTCCTGGGACATAAAGATCTCAGCTAATGAAAGCCACGGTTTAGGGTTTTCGGGAGCTAACTTTGTAGCGCTCTGTAGCGCCTTTATGGCAGCATCGGTGTCTTGAGCGATCAGGTGTACAGCACCCAATTTTTGATGATGTGCCATCTGGAGTGGTTCCAGTTGAGCGGCTTTTTCAAGGTGCGCGATGGCGATTTGTACTGCTGTGTCATTATGCTCCCCCTGATCTCCCATCAGTAGGTCTGCGGCCAGCGTATGCCAGTAGGGTTCGTTATCCCAAACGGATAGTAGCCCTTTCACTGCCTGATGTTGCGTGTCTATATCACCAAAGTGTTGGGCGATATTGGCTCTGATGGCGTAGAAGATCGGGTAATTGGGATGAGCAGAACGAATGGCGGCATCTAGCGCAGTTTGGGCGGCATGGGAGGCTGCAATGGGATCAATTTCAGCCAGAGAAAGAGCTACATGTCCCCAAAGCTCTGGAGAATCGCATTGACCCTCCTCGGTTTCGTAGATTTTTCTTGCCGTTTTCTCGGCGAGTTCTGTATTTCCACTGGTTCTCAAGGCAGCCAGAAAAGCAGCCTTATTCGCGGGTGTGGATTTTAAGTCTGTGAGACCCTGGGCGTGTTCAAGGCTAGGTTGGAAAATAGCCTGTCCACGTGCGAGCCAGGTCGCCAGGAAGTCTTGGTAATAGTCGGTGTCGAGAAGCGAATCACGGATTGCATCCAACGAATTCTTAGCTGCGAGAATGGCAGCTTCGAATTGCCCAAAGGCATGTTCTGCTGAGGCTGCCTCGCCGAGTCCATTATTCTTGATGTTCAAGAACCGGCATAAATGCTGGTGCTCTGCGCGCAGCACTAGAGTGCGGGCGAGTTCGGCGAAAGCACGCGGCTCATGGGGGACGATCTTGGCGGCCTCTTTGAGTAGGTACATGGCTGAATCCCAAGCTTGACACTCGAGGGCGGCCTCGGAAATCGCCAGATAAGTTTCAGGAGAGGTTGATGAACCTCCATCGGAATTGCTCAACCCGATCAGTGCGTTTTCCAGTGTCTTCTTAGCTTCGTCCGCATTTCCTTGTCGTAGATACAATCGAGTTCGCAAGGCAAGGGTGCGGGGGTGCTGGGTGCCAATTTTTAGGGCCGCGGTGAGCGCATCGGCAGCTGCGATTTCGGCAGCATTCGTGAGCGCCATTTCGCCCTTGAGGCAATAGAATCCAATTTGATCGGTGGTGGCTGTGTCGATGCCTGCAGATTGCTCGTGAAGAGCCTGATGCGCCAGACCAGGTTGCATCATGCCCAGTGCCAATTCAGCGTTCAAAAGGATCGCCGACACCTTGTGTTGGGGGTCAGGTCCGTCTAGGGCCTTTTGGGCGTGATAAACAGCTTTGTTGAGATTTCCTTTGGCCCGATGGATGTGAGCTGCCTGCAAGCTCAGTTGGGGATTCTGTGGTGTGCTTTCCAAACAGGCTTCAATCCAGGCAGTGGCATTTTCGACATCGCCGAGTTTTATCAACAAGCCAGCTTTGCTGACCTCCAAAGATGAATCTCCCGTGCTTATTTGAAGGGCTTCCTCGATAACATCTAACGCGGCCTGAATATCGTGATTGGCTTCATGGGTATGGGCCAGGTGTTTGAGCAAGTTGGTAAGAAACTCGATATCTTCGGATGCGCTTTCACGATTTGCTTTAAATAATGCTACTGCACGTTCCAGACTGGATGCAGCCCGAGGGATATCCCCAATGACGATCAATCCCTCCGCTGCGGTTGCCAGATCGACCGGCGTGGCGTATTCCAGCGACAAGATCTGATCGAAGGATGCACACGCGCCGGCTAAATCTTCTAGTTGAAGCTGGATTTGCCCCTTTTTCAAGTGCAGTTGGGGTTGCTGATGATCCAGAGTCAAGCCCTTGTCAATTGCGTCCGAGGCTTCCCGGGGTTCATCGAGTTTGATAGCAAGTTCGGCAAACCAGGTCACCAAATCGAGGTTGGTCAGGTTGGATTGCATGACCGACTTGCCGACTTGCAGGGCTTTATTTGGAAGATCGTTTGCCCGGTATATTTCTGCCAACATTCGGGCAATTTCGGTATCTTCGGGGTACTTCTCCCAGGCATTTTCAAGAGCGGCTAACGCTATTTCGGCTTGATCCAATTTCAGGGCTACCCGGCTGAACCCCATCGATAAACGCTTCATCCAGGTCGGATCTTGGATTAACTCAGATCCCAGAGCTTGGTGATAGGTTTCCACAGCGGCTTGCGTTTTGCCGTTGATCTCAAGGGTTTCCGCGAGCAGCCCTTTGGCGAGGGTATGCCCAGGGTCTTGATCAAGTAGGGCTATCAGGCTGCTTTCTGCCTGATCCAATTGCAAGCGCGCTGCCACTTGAGCTTGAGCATAATCGAATTGGATCCCTGCATTATCCGGATCATTTCTCAGAGCCATAAATAGAGGCGAAAGAGCCTCTTCGGGTTGGTCCAGATTTACCAGGTTTTTTCCATACACATGGGCCAACCCAGGGTGGGATGGCCAGCTTCGATGGGCATTTCCTAGTACCCGATTGGCTTCATCGAAATGCCCAAGCTCGGTGAGTGTTTCTCCCAAAGCCTTAGTGATCTCGATGCTTAAATTGATATTATCAGTCGAAACCAGTTGAGCCGCACGCTGGTAGGCTTTGAGGGCTTTTGTTGTGGAGTCATACGCACGGAAATTATTTCCCAATTCAAATTGAATTTGAGGAGATGCCTGCGCTGCATGCGAGGCGGTGAGCAGAGTCTGGTGTGCCTTTCTCTGTTCGCCTCGAGCTCGTTGACCCTGGGCTAAGGCGATCCAGGGATCGGGAAGCTCGGGAGATAGTTGAATAGCCTTCTCAAATTGTTTTAACCCTTCATCAACTTTCCCTAAGGCAGTGTGCGCCTTACCTAGGATCGTGAACGCAAGCCCATTTTCAGGATCATGCTCCAGGACCTGCTCGCAAATCTCGACTGCATGACGGGGGTGGCTGGCGTGAAGGGCGCAATTTGCCAGAGAAAGATGGTCGTTCGACTGAAATTCATCTCCCTGCTGGATGATGCTTTGGCGATCCTTTAAGGCTTGATCCCATTCACCAAGGTTTTCCAGGGTATCGGCCAACGACCGGCGTAGCTCCAGATTCTGTGGATCTAGAGTAACAGATAGGTGAAACCATCTTAGTGCTTGCTCTGATGCACCAGAGCGCTTCAAGGCTAGGGCCATAACGTTCGCAACATTGATATCGTTGGGCTTTGCCACAAGGATTTGGCTCGCCAACGATATCGCCTCAGCGGTCAGGTTAAGTTCTAAGAGTTGCGCAGCAAGTTCACCCTCATCGAGGCTGTGTTGCTCCTCGATCTTGCTGACCTCTAGCGCTTCGATTGCCAATTCCCGGGCGGAGCTGAGATCGCCTTCTTTTGCCGCCAGTTTGGCCTTTAGCATTAAGGCAGCTGCAGAGATTGATGATTGGTCGTCAAGGGAATTTGCAATCGATTTGGCCTCATTGATAAACCCATGTTCGCTTAAGGCCATCGCTAATGCGATTGAACCTTCAACAGGTTGGCCTGAATCGTTTTCATTCCAAATAGATAGGGCCGCCGCGGCATCCTCAGCCTCGGCCGCGGCCAGTGCCGCTTGCAATACTAACGTGGTCTGTATCTGCTCGACTGCTTCTTGCGCCGAGGCCAGTGCCTGGCGTGCATCATCAGGGTTTGCAGACAAATTTTTGAGATCTGCTTGTTGAAGGTGGGTCTGGAGATCATGGATTGGAGAGGATAACCTGGAAGTGACTGCTTTTTCATTTTTGACCGGCTTTTTGGGAGTATCAGTTTGAATACTGCCAGAGAAGCGCTGGGTAAGCTCCCTGGCAATCTGGGGACGTTGGCCCCCCAGGGTGTTGAGAATCGAGAATCGGTGATTTGCAGGAGCTGCCGAGAGAACGCGCTCCAAGATATCTGTCTGGTTTTCGAAGCTCAGTGGGTTTGAGAGCAAAATGTGGAGGACTCGTTCGAAGGATAGAGAATCCAGTAGGTCTGCTTGATCTGGGATTAATTCGTAAAGGCAGGACAGGGCGGTATCTACCAGCGCAGTATCAGGTAGGGTCTGCCACTGTTTGGGTTTGTCTCGCAAGGCCAGGGCGAGCAGTCCAGCCTGGTTTAGATCTGGCTCGCTATCGCCTGTCAAGTTCTCCCAGGCTTCCTGCGCTTTGGCGATTAATTTTGCGGGGAGGCTATTGGGCACATTACTCAAATCTTCGGCACGGAGCTTGTATCCTAACGAGAGCAGAGCCAGATTTGCCGGAGTCCAATCCTGGGGTGTAGAGCCCAGCTCGGACATGGCGTGCCTCCTGAATTCCTCGTTGTGAAGCGCCCCCCAAACGATAGCATCCTGCCTGAGGGCAGGAATCGTCTGGGACCAGGAAGTCTCGGGAAAGAATTCTTTTAGATCAAGAATGAACGAGATCGAGTCCATTAAGGTGTTAGCCTCCGTAGAGGTACAATGCGAGTCCAATTGCTGCCGCAATCTGGAAAGCCCCCAAGAAGAGTAAAAGCGTTCCCAGGCCCGCAGTGGTGCGTACCATTTGGGTGGTTGCTGTGAGCAGCGCGGAAGCATTACCGACCAATCCAGACAATTCTTGGGCTAAGCCCTTTTGGGCGAGCTTGCGGGTGTGGGCAGTGATCTCGCGCACGTCGCGCCCCATGGTGCGGGTGAGCAAGACCAGCACACCAGCGATAAATGTAACCGAGCCCATCAAAAAAAGGCTCAAGGTCATCGCGAGGAGTAATTCAGGTAAGTTGATGTTATTCATGGCGATCTCCAGTCTTTGCTAGATGGTGCAAGAAGCGTTCCAGACCATAAATGGGGAGCGCAAAATCTTTTGAGGCTCTCTGGGAAACGCCGTGGGACTTTCCAGATTTAGGGGTGAGTGGGGTGCATGCACCCCACTCACCCCTAAATCTGGGGGATCACCCGGGCAATTACTAGAGATCCAAATTTGAACGAGATGTTTCGTTCGAAGAGTGTGTTATGCTATTGCGAAAGAACAATTGCTTGATATCGTTGAGCATTCAAATCAAGTGAGGTATCCTGGTCAGAAGATATTTATTATCAGACATTAATCTCAAGCGTTTTGCAGAAATATGTGAACGGGCGATAAATTTAGCGCTCGTAGAGTTGTCCAAACCATTGACGAATACCCCTTACATGAGTAAAATCTCTCCCGTTGTTAATGTCGTCGCCAAATAATTGGTGGCGGCGTTTTTTTGCGAGGAAATTATGACTGAAGAACAGCAAGTACCCGTAGATGGTCACTCCGAAGATGTCACGAGCGAAGTTGTCAATTTGAGCAGCACGCAGGTTGGAAACATCCAGGCTGATTTAGTGCGCCTGCAGCAAAGTGGAGCGCAATCGATAAGCGCAACGGAGGTCGAGTTGCGCGCAGGTGGCGCAGGGCAGGTAGAGGCACGCGAAGTCTCCATTACGCAAGGCGGAGCAGGCGCCGTGCAGGCAGAGTCTGTCGATATTACCCAAGGTGGCATTGGCGTAGCCCGCACCAACGCAGCGACCATTGTTGAGGGTGGGGTGGGTATCGCTTTTACTGATGAGGCCACCCTGCAAAACTCACAGGCCGGAGTGGTAGTCGCTCGCGAAGTGAATGCCGATAAGATCCGTACTGGTCTGCTGCTGACAAGCGAAGTCAATGGTGATGTAGAGACAGTTCTCGATACGCCCCGGGCTGTGCTTGTAGGTCTGACCGCAGGCGCGGCCATCGGTCTGGTGCTTTGGGTCGGTCAATTGATTTCAAGACGCAATGGTTAGTTCGATCATGTAAGTGTTGTTGTGTGGTGAACTGCGTAACGAAAAAAAAGAAATGTGTTACGTAGAAAAATTATTTTGAGGAGCGAGGGTAACCCGGAATTATCGGGTGAGAGGCGCTTCGAGGAAGGACAGAATGGCAGAACAAATTGTATTAGAAGCCTCGAAACGAGAGGTGATCGGTAAGCAGGTCAAGCAGATGCGCCGTGAGGGCAAGCTCCCTGCCGTTTTATACGGACATAAAGTCGATGCCACTCCCATCGTATTGGATCTGCGCGAGACTTCCAAGATCTTACGCAGTGTGGGTTCATCTACGTTTGTCACGCTAAAGGTGGAAGAGGCGGAATACTCCGTGTTGGTACGTGAAACCCAAAAGGGGATTATCAGCCGCGAATACATGCACGTTGATTTCCAGGTCATTGCCATGGACCAGTCGGTACGAGCTCAAGTTCAATTAGCAATTAATGTTGATGATGTTCCTGCTGCGCGTGAATTTGGGGCGATGATTGTAACCGGCTTGGATTCTCTGGATATAGAGAGTTTGCCAAAGGATCTCCCGGAACAAATTGAGGTTGATGCGACAATTTTGGAGAGCATTGGTGACAACATCATGGTCAGAGATTTGGATCTTCCAGAAACCTTGACTGTGTATGATGATCCAGAGACTATGATTGTTGCAGCTGTTGCGCCGACCTTAGTCGAAGAAGAAGAAGTCGAGGAAGAGGAACTTCTGGAAGTTGAACCCGGTGCGGACGAGCCCGAAGTTATCGAGAAGGGCAAAGCCGAAGACGAAGCTGCCGGAGAGTAAATTTGTTTTGAGAACATCCCGTCGAGCGTGTCTGGCGGGATGTTTTTCTTTAATCAGATGGAAAATCGGTCGATATTCAGGATATTGGGTCTCATTTTGGGGTTGATCTGGCTGATCTCTGCGTGTGCAATTGCTCCCGAAGAGGAGGACCCCAGCCCTACCCAAATTCCTTCAGCAACCCCCTCAACCGCTGATCTGCCTCCGGAGATCGCCCAACCTGGAGCGATCCGTCAATGGGCGATTTCTGCCGAGGCAAGCAGCGCTTATGCAGATCCAGAATGGGCCGCTGAGCAAGCCACAGGGGAACCAAATACCGAGCGCTGTGGCGATTACCAGAGCGCCTGGGCTTCCTCAGGTAGCGATTCTGTGGAGTGGTTGGAGTTGCAGTTCGAAATCCCGGTATTCGTCACCGGGGTGAATATCGTGCAAACCTTAAATCCAAGTCAGATTGCCAAAGTGGAGTTGGTTGGCGCGTTCGACCGTTCGCTAACAATCTTCGAGCAACCGCCCACTCAGGTTGACCAACCCTGTCCATATATGTTGTCCATTGGGGTGGCGAAAACCACGCTGCTCTATCGTACGATTCGTATCACCGTGGATCAATCTGTATTAGGCCTGGGATGGAATGAGATCGACGCTGTTCAGTTAGTTGGGGATACGGAATAGGGGCAGAGGATTATTTATATCGTTCTTCGGGTTGGGATAGACCCAAAGCTTCCAATAAGAGCATCGTCATGCGGGCGCTAGCCCCCCAGAGCACCTCGCCATCATAAGGCTTGAAGTAGATCACAGGAAGCGGATCGCCTTGATCCATGAAGCGACGGTATTGCGTTTCCCGATTCGCAGGGTCAGCTAACCATTTAAAAGGGATGGAAAAGATGCGACTGACCTCTACGGGCTGTGGGCGCAGTGTGTAGGGCCAAGGGAAGGCCCCTACCACAGGTGTGACCTGATAATTGGTGACGGTCAGCATATCGCGCAGTTTTCCCAAAATACGCACATCTTCTGGCAGTAGTCCTACTTCCTCATGCGCTTCCCGCAGGGCTGCCTTATAGGCGTTAGGGTCGCCGGAGTCACAGCGGCCACCGGGGAAGGCTACCTGACCTCCGTGGCGATCTTTGGGGTGCTGCGTGCGCCGGATGAATAGCAAGCGCCAGCCATTGTCTGTGCATAAGAAGGGCATCAGCACCGCGGCGTGTTGTGGGGGATCGTGTGTCCAGGTGATCGTATACGGAGATTCGGGAGGCAAGCCTGAATCGAGCGCCCGTTTCAAGCGTTGGGTGATCTGTTCTTCTGATAATTCCATAAACGATTGGAAAGCTAACGGTAAATGTTTAGTGACCAACCCTTACGATTTCGACGATCAAGATCGATGATATTACCGAATAGTTAATTCGATAATCTCCAATTCTTAAACGATACGTGTGATTGGAACCATGTAATTTTCGAATGCCTGAATGGAAGGGGTCTGCTGAGAACTTCTCACCGTGTCCATAATTCTTTTGATCACATTGTTTGGTAATTTTCTAAGTTCTTTCGTTGCAGAATTCTTCCAAACTACCTTATGTGAGACCATCTCTCTTCAATTCATCAACTAATTCATCATGAGAAATGGTTCCTTCATTTCGCCGTTCAGCTACAATTGCCAAATCTTGCAGATCCGACAGAAGCTCTTCGAAAGATTCGATTGGAAGGACGACGGCAGTTTTTTTGCCGTCTTCATTTGTTATATATTGCGCTTGGAGTTCTTTCAAAGAACACATATGGCCTCCTCATCGAGGCTAGATGTGATTTCGATTGCATTCTACCATGGATCAAGAGGCAATTAGCGTACGCCACTTCCGCAATAAGGGCACTCCGCGGTGGTAGCATTCAGCCATTCGACCTCGTCAGCACGGATAGGACCGCCGCATGAGGGGCAATGGATCGGGAGTTGGGGACGGCTGATGGCTTTCTCAGGGGGTTGGTACGTTTCGGGCTTTTCTGGCAAGGTGTCTTTGATCCATTGATCAAATTCTTTGGCTATGTCGGGGTGCCCCCATTGCTCCAACTCTTCAACAACGCGTTCTCCTGTTTTGTGGAGATGCCCCCAGCGTTGTGCACCAGCGAAGATGTTCAATCCCTGACGCAATAGGTCTGCACCTTTAGCGGTTTTACCCGCAAGAATGTTGGCCCGCCCGGCCTGAAGGTATAGCCTGGGAGCCTGGCGCAGGATGCCGCGATCGTGAGCAGCGCGCGCCAAACGTTCGAAGATATCAGCCGCATTGGCGTAATCCCCATTTTCCATCGAGCGATGAGCGCGCTGCAAGACACGTTGCGCCCGATTGTGCTCGGGTGGTGGTCCCATAGGGCGACGGCGTCGCATCGGCACCCCAGGTCGTCTTCTTCGGCGCATGGTTATTCTCCTATTACGATTGGGCGGGCAAATATAAGGTACCCGGTATGGGCGATCATGCGGTTTTCAGGGCGCAATTTCTTGGAAATCGGGTTGTAATAGCGCAACAGAATTTCACAAACTTCGACAAATTTAAAGTGCTTGGTTTCCAAGGTTCGCAGCAACAACCCCACCTGATTTGTAGTGGGGAGTAGACTGCCAAAGAATCCACCCGGCTTGAGCGCCTGACGGGACTGTTCCAGGTAATCCTCGGGATTGGGCATGTCTAAAAAGAGGGCGTCCACACCAATCTCGTCGAAGCCCTCCTCAATGTTGCGCTGCTTGAACGTAACACGATCGCTCAGTCCCACCTGGGCTATGTTTTCACGGGCAACTTTCTGGTTGTCCTCACGGACTTCGTAGCTGTAGACATGCCCATCAGGACCGACGGAGTGAGCCAGCGCGATCGTGAACCCGCCTGATCCTGAGCCCGCCTCGATCACCCGCTGCCCAGGTCCGATGGCCATATTCACCATGATGAAGCCGATGTCCTTGGGGTACATGATGGTTGTAGCACGGCGCAAGTTGAGCAGCAGTTCGTTCAAATTGGGTTGCAGTACCAGGAATTTCTTCCCCAGATGGCTCAAGACTTGCCGACCCCACGACTTGCCGATCAGGTCATCGTGCTCGATTATGCCATGGTGTGTTTGCACCCGCCCACCCGGTGTTAGCTGCACAATCAGGGTCTTATCGCGCGGACCGATGATCTGCGCGATATTACCAGCCTTAGCGAAAGTTGAGTTTGATTGAGTGGACATTCTTGTTTGCGAGTAAAGCTTACAGAGTGGGGCGGTGTGAAATTTTTCGCTTCACACAATCCACTCAACGACCTACGGCTCTAAATGATCCTTGAAGAAGTCTGTGATGGTGTTGTAACAAGTAACCCGGTTCTCGAACTTGAGCACATCATGGCCCTCGTTTTCGAACATCAGATATTCGATCTCTTTGCCGATTGAGCGCAAGTGCTCGACGAGATCGCGAGATTCACCTTCAACGACGCGCGGGTCATTTTTTCCTTGGATGACCAGCATAGGTGCGCCCAGGTTTTCGATATGTGTGCGCGGTGAACGTTCGAGAAGATCGGCTCGTTCTTCGGGGATATCGGGGTCGCCAATGACGATCTTGAAGTAGGGTTTCCAGGTTTCGGGGATGCGTTCGCCGAAAGTGATCAGATCGTAGGGCCCAAACATATCACAGGACGCCGTCCAGAGTTCGGGGTGGCGCGCGGCCAAGGTGAGGGTCATATAGCCCCCGTAGGAGCGGCCAACAACCGCGGCTCTGGATGTGTCGAGGCGTGGATCTTTGGGTAGGAATTCTGTCATGGCATGAACGTGATCGAGACGGTCATCGCCGCCCCAGTCACGATCGACTTTCCTGGTGTATTCCAAACCGTACCCTGTGGAGCCGCGCACGTTAGGCACGAAGACGGCAAAGCCATTCAGGGTCAGGAACTGGATCAGGGGCATGGAGAACCAGGCAAAATCTGGGCGCTCCTGGCTTTGCGGCCCACCGTGGATGTAGTAGATCACCGGGCGCGGACCCTCGAACCCAAGGGTTTCCGC
>CAYWIC010000042.1:0-34214 GCA_964458115.1 uncultured Anaerolineales bacterium
GTTTACCGCCTATATGCCTCGGTCGGCTTACATAACCCTTATGGTGCAATTTAAGTGGTGCTATAGAAAACATGAATGCAGTAATGGTGTATTTTGAATTTTGGGGAATTTCTAATCCCCCATAGAAATGGTGTCCAAACCCTCTAACAATTGTACGAGTTGTGTGGTGATGGCGTCATGTTTAACTGCATCAATATGGTCATCGTGAGAACGCCCTCCTTCTAAATCATCAACCATTATTAATGCTAAAACATCCGCATGATCTAATAACTCCATAATTCCTTCGACTTTAGTCACGCTCTCATCTAGAATAACAATTAATGGCATTCCATCTTCATCAGATTTCTCTAGAATATATTCCAGGGGCTCAACTTCCTCAACCCACTTTGCAGCGTATACTTCGTCTCTGTCTTTTTCTTTGACATCCTTGGACAGATCTCTCAGGTTTCTATAAGCGACAGTCAGATAACGCCATGAATGGAACCTGCTCATGTACACTCTTACTGATTTCGGTATCAACGAAGCGGCATCACTCTTATTCCTGCTCGTAAGATTACCCCCTTCGACATCATGAAATTCTAGAGAAGTAAAATCTGTTCCAGCGATATATAAAACCAGGGCAACTCTATTCGGATAGATATCTAAAAGCATGTCATAGAGAATTTGATAGTGCCAGAGATTCCATCCAGGAGTCGAAGCGTTAACCGAGCGAATATCATAGCCAAGTTCTCGAAGCTGCGCTTCCGTTTGAGAAACAAACGTATCTTCGGTCTTGAGCATCCAGCCAAATGTCTGAGAATCACCGATAAACTGGATCACCTTTTCATCGGCCCGGGGCACACTCTGGGGATCAATAATCCTAAACCCATTGGTGTCCGTATAAAATATTTCTCCGTTTTGATATAACTCGGCATCACCTTTGAACCGATGCACTAATACTGGATCTACAATATAAGGCTTCGGTTTTATGAAGTAATCTGGAAAAGGGAAGAAGATTGCCAGACCAAGCTCTACAAGGATAAGCCCAACCATGAGAGCTATCAGGGCAATAGTTATATTTCCCCAAACCAATCGTTTTGACCTTGAATTTCCAACCTGTTTATTCATTGACGGAAAATTATGCGCTACTTCTTTAGGCTCTCTTTATCGATCAGGTAGTTACCCATAACCACCATATCGATATCGCTGTTGTTGAAGGTGCTGAAGGCATTTGCCGGGGTAGTCACAATCGGCTCACCACGCAAATTGTAACTGGTGTTCATCATGACGGGCACACCCGTTGCCTGGCCGAACTTATCGACGATATCATAATATAAGGGGTTCCATTCTCGGCGAACCGTTTGCAATCGCCCTGTCCCCATATGGGAAACCGCCGGAATAGATTCTTGATGCTGTTCAAGGATTTTGGTGACCATGAGCATATAGCGCTGGGGATACTGGTCTTCCTTGCCCTGCAAACCAAAATATTGGGGGGCGGCTTCTTCTGTGACAACTGGAGCAAAGGGACGGAAAGGTTCACGATACTTGATCTTGGTGTTAACGATATCCTTCATCTCGGCCCGGCGTGGGTCGGCAAGAATTGAGCGATTGCCAAGCGCCCGAGGGCCCCACTCAAAGCGGCCTTGGTACAGGGCGATCACTTTCTGAGCCAAGGAAGCATCTACTACACGGTCCGCCACTTGCCCAAGGTCTGCGATAAACTCATAAGGAATCTTCTCAGAATCCAGGAAAGTCCCGATTTGATCATTGCCGAATTCCTCGCCATAGTAAGCATGCTCCATGGTGAAGTGGCGTGGCTTCCCCATGACCACATGCCAGATGTGCAGCGCGGCTCCCAAAGCACCTCCTGCATCTCCGGCATTGGGCTGAATGAATACATTCTCGAAAGGCGATTCGCGCATGATGCGGCCGTTTGCCACGCTGTTCAGAGAGACGCCGCCTGCCATGACCAGATTCTTTTCGCCCGTAACCCTCTGCAAATTGGCGACGATCTTGAGGATCGTCTCTTCAGTCCAACGTTGGATGCTGGCAGCGACATCGGCATAATACTGGTTTGTATCTGCCTCTGCCTCTCGCCCGGTGATATCTTCACCCGTGTTGCGCGTAAAGAAATATGACTCGACCTTACGAGGGGGGCCGAACAAATCAAGGAACTTTTGGTTATATGTGTTAGTCAGGGAATGATGGAAACTGAAGTAATCCATATCCAACCAAAAACTACCGTCATCATAAACCTTGACGACTTTCTCGATCTTATCGAGGTAACGAGGCTGGCCATAAGGAGCCATTCCCATAACCTTGTATTCACCGCTATTAACTCGGAAACCCAGCCAGGCAGTGAATGCCGAATATAACAAGCCTAATGAATGAGGAAATCGCACTTCATGCGTCAGATCGATGGCGCTTGATTTTCCATTTCCCCAATCCGCAGTGGCATTTCCCCACGTCAATGTAGTCCATTCTCCAACTCCATCGAGGGTAAGCACTGCAGCAGAGTCATAGGGTGAACAAAACATGGCACTGGCAGCATGACTCAGGTGGTGCTCGACAAACAACACCCGCTCCGCAGGTACACCCAGCTTATCCATGATCATAGCCTTAAGCCAAAGTTTATCCCCGAACCAGGAAGTCATGGCTTCACGGAAAAATTGCCAAGAAGTTGGGAAAGTTCCCAAAGATGACAATAAAATGCGCTCGAATTTCAAGAGGGGTTTCTCATAGAAGGCAATATAATCTACATCTTGAATGGAAATCCCAGCCTCGCGCAAGCAATACTCCACTGCGTTTTCAGGAAAGCGGTGATCAAATTTCCTGCGGGTATAACGTTCTTCTTGCGCAGCTGCTATCAGGTCGCCATCATGTAGCAAGGCAGCAGCTGAGTCATGGTAAAGTCCTGATATTCCTAAGATATACATAAGCATCAACCCTAGAATTGTCTCTGTGTGTCTTCTAACTCGATATCGCCAGTGGTGCGGGAAACCCAGGCTGATCCTTGCGGTATTTTGCGGATATTTAACGAATCACCAAAAAGACGCATAATCAACCCAAAGGGAACCGCAACCGTAAAGTAGAATATGGTCAGTAGCAAACGAGCCTGGAAATCACCGATGAATTCCGCGATTTCCTTCCAAGCTTCCCATAAATTTCTGAACCATTCACGCATAGATCACCTCTTGATGCAAGTTTAGAAGAGTGTGTAAATGAACGGGCCTACGCCAGCCGCGCCACCTAATACAATCACAAATGCAAAGAACAATAACACGACAATCATCGGGATCAACCACCAATATTTTCGTGCCCATAAGAACTGGAATAATTCCCGCAGAGTGCCTAGTAATCCTTTTAAGAACATCATTTTCTCCTATTCAATCAATTGGGACAACAACATCCGGCCCGCGCGACTTGATTCGCTGCGCCCAAATTGCAGAAATTGCTAAAAAAATCCCAAATACCAGATGCGCTACCAACCACGGCCAGGAACGCAGAACTACCCGTACGCTCTCGCCGATTAATAATCCAATTAACAAACTACCCACAATCCAGATCACAAACCCGTAGAATATGCCTATGCCGACCAGACCCCGAATGGGGATCGATTGTAAACATAGAGCATACAACAAACCAAATATCAATCCCAAAAGCAAGTGGCCTACCAAGCCGATGCTGGGATCACATGCCGCACAACTAGCCACAAATTTGTTAGGCAGCAAAACCTGAGTAACCTGGCTTAGCAGGTAAGCTGGAGAGAGGCCAGTCAAGGGCTCTAGAATCGCCAAGACTCCGAGCATCAAACCCGCTCCTATCAGGCCAATCACAACGCCTACAAGGGGTTTCAATAGTAATCCGCTGAAATCGTATGGGGAATCTGCAATCATATTAAGCCTCAAAATAGTGTTTATGTTGTTCAAGACGCAATTTATCGATCAACCGATCTTTTGGCACTCTGACATCGCCATATGTGAGAGCCTGGTCCTTGGGAATATCTTTGAGCAACTCACAACCTTCAGAGATGCCCATCGGGAGCAAGTTTTCCGCATTGACGACATCTGAATTCTCACATTGGCCATAAGTCAAATAAAAGCCAATTCCGTCGAGCGTCTGACCAGCCTGCAGATCGGTTTTAGCAATGGTGATCACATCGACATAGGGCCTTCCCAGGGGCTCGACAGCAGCTTCGCTGAATAGCGCAGCCCGGGCGATTGTATTATGAGCTTCGAAATGAGGCAAGTGGTAAGGGTTGTAAAAGCAATAAAGTGGTCCATCCCCAACCTTATATAGTTTAAGGTAATATTGCTGTATTGGATGGTCGTGAGTACCAAGTACAAATACACCACCACCAGGGACTGCTCCCACCACGTAATCTACGATCCCAGGACCCTCAAGCAGATCTTCCAGAGGATACCAATTGACTGATTCAGCAATAGGTGTTCCATACGGCACAGTAGGTCCGTGCATACCTCTCTTGGCAACTCGCATTCCGGTTGCATTTGCGACGAGAGCCTGCTCAAAAGAAACCTTCGTACCATCGGCAAACGATGTCACCATTTGTGGACTCTGGTTCCATTTCTTAGCAAAATCTTCCTGAGTGGTTGGATTTCGATAAGGATCATGTAGGCCCTTTATATTGCCGCACAGGACGGGTTTTACACCAATGCCCTTGACAAAGCGATACAAGTTCATGATAACCCCGTGTTCGTCACCATCAACGCTAGTATATACTATCCCCTCGCGATCAGCATAAACTTTTAGGATAGACCCAACCGTACCATCCAATTCTGCATTCGATAAAACAATATGTTTCTTATTATTTATTGCTTCTAATACAACTCCAAGTGAGAATTCTATACTCCCCGTAACATCTATCAATACATCGATATTCTCTGATTTAGCAATCAAATAGGCATCTTCAGTAACCGAATATTTTCCATTAGCAATATTGTTTTCAAGCTGAGAAACAGTCTCCACATTATGGGATTTATCAATACCAGCTTCTTTGTAAGCTCTGTAAGCACTTTTGATATGACGATTAGAAATTGCGACCAAATCCATCCCAGGCACCACGGTAAGGATTTGAAGAGCAATGCCTCTGCCCATGAAGCCAGCACCAACCATTCCCACGCGAATAGGATTATTGGATTCTTCCCGCTTTTCCAAATATTTATCGACAATAATCATAAATACCTCATTCGATCGAATAGTCAGGCCAACAATTGTCTTTATCAGATATTTCAGCCACAGGTAGCGGCCATTCTATATCAAATTCGGGGTCGTTATAGCGGATACCGCCCTCGGCTTGGGGATTATAGAATTCTGAAACTAAATATGTTACTTCTGTGTTGGGTTCCAAAGATTGAAAACCATGAGCAAAACCTTTCGGTACATACAGCATCTTATAATTATCTGCTGACAATACAACAGACAACCATTGCTTAAAGGTTTGCGAGTCAGGCTGTATGTCAATGATCACATCATAAATTGCACCCTTTACACATCGAACATACTTCGTCTCTTCATAGGGTTTTTTCTGAAAGTGCATTCCACGGAGAGTTCCCTTAATTCTGGTAAACGAGATATTTGCTTGAACCACTTTTGGAACCAGACCATGCTCTTCAAACTCTTTCTGACACCACGAACGAGCAAAAAAGCCGCGCTGATCTCCATGCTTCTCCAGTTCTAAAAGGTAGGCGCCTCTGAGGGAAAGTTTTGTAAATTTCAATATATCACCTTTTCATTATCTGGCTGGCTGGGACTTTATTGCCAAACCATCCATGGAGCCTTTCCGCTTCGCCATTCATCTTCAAGGACCATACGGTCTCTCAAGGTATCCATATTTTGCCAATACCCAGTATGACGATATGCTGCCAGGTTGTTTTCTTTAGCAAGGTCTTGAAGTGGCTCTTGTTCCCAAACAGTTGCATCATCATCGATATAATTTATCACCTCAGGTTCCAGCACGAAGAACCCTCCATTAATCCAGGCATTATCCCCCTGGGGCTTTTCTCTGAAGCTGTCGATTTTCACTTGGTCTTTATCCAAAGGAAATGCACCAAACCTGCCCGGAGGTTGGACTGCTGTCAGGGTAGCCAATACGTTCTGTTGCTCATGAAATTTTACCAGCGCTGTCACATCAATATCGCTGACTCCATCTCCGTACGTTAAGCAAAATGTCTCATCCCCAATATATTCACGCACGCGTTTTATCCTGCCTCCAGTCATGGTGGCTTGACCTGTATCCACGAGCGTCACCCTCCACGGCTCAACTCCGGTCTTATGAATCGTATTTTCATTTTTGGCCAAGTCTAATGTAATATCAGAAGAGAATAGTTTGTAATCCACAAAATATCGTTTGATGACCTCACCCTTATATCCACAACAAATGATGAAATCATGAAAGCCATGAACCGCGTAGATTTTCATGATGTGCCATAAGATTGGCTTGTTTCCGATCTCAATCATTGGTTTAGGCTTGATGCCCGTTTCTTCACTCAGGCGGGTTCCGTGGCCTCCAGCTAATATTACAACTTTCATTTTTATTGGCCCTCAACTGTTGATGATATGTTATGATAATGGCGATTTCTCAAGAATTTGACGATGTTGGGAAACAACGATTTCATTATACTTGAAAACCAGCCTATAGGACTGAAGAGAGATAAAGGATACCTTATGACACGATGTTTAATTACTGGAGGAGCTGGCTTCATTGGCTCTCACCTATCCGAGGCTCTGCTCGAGCGTGGGCATTCTGTAACGATTATCGACAATTTGTCAACGGGGCGGTTTGAAAATATCCGACACCTAACCAACCATCCAAATTTCCGCTTTGCAATCGATACGATCACCAATGAAACGGTTCTCGACCGCCTAGCAAGTGAATGCGAAGTGATCTTTCATTTAGCCGCGGCGGTTGGGGTCAAGCTGATCGTCGAAAACCCCGTTCACACAATTGAAACCAACATCACAGGCACGGAGGCTGTACTAAAAGCTGCCCAACGTTATCGCGCCAAAGTTCTGATCGCATCTACGTCTGAAGTGTACGGAAAGGGAAACCGGGTGCCCTTTTCCGAAGACGATGATGTCCTGCTTGGTCCCACGATCCACAACCGTTGGGCGTATGCAGCCTCCAAGATGGTCGATGAGTTTCTATCCTTTGCCTATCATCAGGAAAAAGGGGTTCCCGTAGTAGTTTTTCGCCTATTCAATACCATTGGCCCGCGACAGACTGGTAGCTATGGTATGGTGGTGCCAAGACTCATCCAACAGTCCTTGAAAGGGGAGCCCATTACCGTCTATGGTGATGGGCAGCAACAACGTTCCTTCACCTGGGTTGGGGATGCCATCGAAGCGATCATCCGGTTATCAGAATCCCCGAAGGTCATCGGACAGGTATTCAACATCGGACACGGGAAGGAGATCTCAATTCTCGAACTCGCCGAACAGATCAAAACACTTACAGAGAGTGACTCTGAGATCGTCTTGATCCCTTACGAAGAAGCCTATGCCGAGGGGTTCGAGGATATGAAGCGGCGGCTGCCGGATATTAGCAAGATCAGCCAGGTGACCGGTTACCAGCCCAGTCTGGATTTGAAAGAAATCCTCGAAAGGATCATCCAATATCACCGAGAAAAAATGAGCAATTAGCCTCTGAAATTGACGGGCAAATTGGTTGGCATGGTAATACTCAATTCGAAACTGTTCAATAAGAGTCGCAATAAACTCTTCAAGCACTGGAAGCAATTCTATCAAAGGCTGATCATGAAACCTCGCAGCCAGAAGGGTATCCTTCTTATTGCAGGGTGCCAACGCTCGGGCACATCGACAATGGCCAGAATATTTCATGAGGATTTTCAAGCCAAGGTATATGGTGAATTCAGTTCGTTATCCAGTCTTGATGAACACAATATCCGCCTGAATCCACTACCATTGGTTCGGGAGCAAATATCCGAGGACAAGCCACCCCTGATCGTCTTAAAACCATTAGTCGAGAGTCAGAATCTTTCAAAGTTGCTATCAGATCTACCAGCGTCAAAGTCGTTATGGATGTACAGGCATTATAAAGACGTAGCCTCCTCATTTCTGATCAAGTTCGGTACTCAAAAAGGGATCATCGACTTGGAACCAATCATTCGGAATGATCCTAATAACTGGAGATCTGAGCGTGTCTCAAACGAAACAAGAGAGACGGTCCTGAAGTACTTCTCTACAGAAATGAGCCCCTATGATGGCGCAGCACTCTTCTGGTATACGCGCAACATTCTATATTTCGAGGCCAATCTGCAAGAGAATCCCAATGTGCTGTTATGCCACTACGACGACATGGTGACTAAGCCGATACCGTTCATTGAGCACATCTACAAATTCATGGAGCTTGAATTTCCCGGCGAAAGAATTGTTTCCGAAATCCATCCTCACTCCCTCGGCAAAGGGCAGAAAATTGAGCTTTCTGAAGAAATCGAATTGCTTTGCCAGGAACTCTTCGACAGGCTCAATCAACTTAACCAGCATCAATGGGCTGGGATATTGGAGAATTAGGAAAGCATGTATAAAACACGAACAATTTTATTGGTAATGGTCTGGTTTGTGTTGATTGCCATACTCGCGGTGGCAGGTGTACTGGTTGTTCGCGTGGTGAAAGAGACCCTACGGGATTCTGCTCCCGCAGATGCTGACACGCGAGCCCAACCGCCTGCGCAACCCTATACTTTCGTGGGAGAAGAGACCATCGAGCTTGCATGGTTCTATCGCCCACCCGAAAATGGGAATCTATCGTCAGTAGCACAGAATTTCGCGACCTTTGTGCTCACAAAACAGGATGACGAAGAACGCGATCAACTCAAAGAGTTAGGTGTCGAAGCCCCGATTTTACAGTATCTGCATTTCGAGAATATACATTACCCCGACGGATGCGATGTGTCCCCGCGCCGGAATCAAGTTGCATATAAAGCCGGCGATATCTGTATGATCAGCGATGAGCACCCCGATTGGTTCTTATTGAATGAAGATGGCAACCTGATGGTCTCCAAGAGCAGCAGCGGGACCAGCGATTATGTTCGGATGGACCCAGGAAATTCTGGATGGCGCGGCTTTTGGTTGGAACGCGCCATTGAAGGGCAAGAGGAATTGGGCTGGGATGGGGTATTCATGGATAATGTCGAGGCCAGTTTAAGCAAATTTGAACGTAACGGAGAATCCCCCGGTGATTACCCTGTCGAAGCGGATTTTATTGCAGAGGTTGAGGAAGCGCTGGCATACTATTACATCAATTACTTCCAACCCAGAGGCAGACCCTTATATGCAAACATCATTTCCGTGAGGGATCCCGAGGTCTGGTTCCGCTACATGCAATATTTGGATGGCGCGATGATCGAGGGATGGGCAGTGGACTGGGATGATGGGTATCTGCCGTCCGACCAATGGGATGAGGATATGTATATTGCAGAAAAAACGCAAACCTTGGGCAAACGGGTTATCCTTGTCTCGCAAGGGGATCAGAATAATATTGAGAGACAGAAATTTGCTTTAGCGTCCTATCTGTTGATCAACCACGGCCTGGCTTCCTTCAGATATGCTGATGCTTCGGCTTATAACCAAACCTGGTTCTATAATAATTATTATATCGATATTGGCGCACCCCTGAATGTGCGATACCAGGATGGCGACGAATGGCGACGAGATTTCAGCAACGGCACGGTGATTGTCAACCCCGAGGAAAATACGGCCGAAATCATAACGAACTAACTCGATCGCTATCAACACTACCTGGGTCACGAGGAGTGGGAATCCTCATCCCCTATCGCAAAAATAGCATGCCACAAGTGCGGAAGCCCTAAAATTAAGAATTCAAGATTGCAAAGATACTCTCGCGCATAGCTGCCCCTACTGCTTGCCAGTTATATCGTTCTTGGACTAACTTGTTCCCTTTCTCACCAAATTCTGCGCATTTTTCGGGCGAAGATATTAATTCAATCAAAGCTTTTGCAAGACCATCCACATCCCCCGGCTCTACCAGGAAACCATTTTGCCCATCCAACACGAAATCAGGAATCGCTCCAATTTTGGTTGCTACAATGGGCAATTTGTATGAAAACGCTTCGATAAAAACTGCGCCAAATGGCTCCTGGTAGGTTGGTAAGCAGAATACAGAAGCCTTTTTGTAGTATTGAGAGACCTCATCAACCAGAGTATTTCCAACAACCTCGCAATTTGGCAAATCGATTATTGGGTTACTTCCAACGATCGTCAAGCGGGCATCCGGAAGGCATTTTAATACGATCTCGAACGCTCTTACAAGATCATCCCCTCCTTTTCGCCGCCAATCGCCACCTACAAAAAGGATATTCTCATTCAGATATTGATGAGTATCCACCCCCCCATTGGGAGGTATGACGTTGATTCCACTATAAACACAGGCAATCTTATGGCTTGGCACATCATAATGGTCGATCAAAGAATTCGTGATGTTCGTGCTGCGTGTAAAAACCATGCTAGCATGATGATAAATAGTTTTTTCCAACAATATCCAACGTTGCGCGAACAATCGGGAAGGATCAAAGGTAGGATAATTTAGATTTTCCAAATGGGTATGATCTGTATATATAAAATGAGGTACTCCATCCACACTCCCATCAAAAATTGATCCAAGCTGGAAAGTGAATACATATTCTTTTTCAGATACTAATTTGGTGATCAGTTTCTTGATTCGTCTGAATATGAATGGGGTGCGCCAAAAGCAAGTATTGAACTGTCGCTTGGCTCTTAGAATTCCGATGCCATACATCAAGTAAACAACACAGGCGTTGATTCCCGTTGTGAATAAATCATTTCGAATCAGGCGGGCAATATCAAAAGTTTCGATTTCAAATTCGGGAAAAGTATTCATCAAGAGATGAGTGACACTCGTAGCAATTGGAGGCGAAGGCCACATGCGCAAGAAGGCAATCTTTTGTC
This sequence comes from uncultured Anaerolineales bacterium, assembly GCA_964458115.1. GTDB lineage: Bacteria > Chloroflexota > Anaerolineae > Anaerolineales > UBA11858 > NIOZ-UU35. Next base: position 10,945 of record CAYWIC010000042.1, read on the forward strand.
TCATGTCTTCTTTCGGCCTGCCAGGCTCTCAGATTCCCTTATCGCCTGATCCATAAAAATTGATAGCTCTTGGTGGAAATATCGGCGGATTGCGGGGTTTACAAGATTTAAGGATTTCTTTTTTGCCCCTTTTGATCTTCCATAGCGGCGCTCATACCAGCCCCACATTCCCAGCATTGACCGTGCGCAGTATAGCGAAATTATTGCATCATCAGCAGCCTCTCTGTTTGAATATCCGTCCAAAATCACCCGCTCCCATTGTTTCAATTTTTCACGCCGCATCAAGAAGCCAAAATTATTCAGCTTTAGTCTCTGCTCGAGAAGCTCTGTGATCAAGGTCGCCAAATCATAATAGATCGGTCCCCAACGCTGGTGATTCAAATCTAGCAAGGCAACTCGCAAATCTGGAGTGACAATCACGTTTTGGAAAAATAGATCCCCATGAAGTTTTACGTGAGGGACTATCATACCATTCAAGCGGTCCAACACTCGTTCAAAATTGTCCTTAGATCGAGCTGGTTGCCAACTAGATTTGCTTTTGTGTCTAACATATTGTTGACATCTTCGAGCATTTCATTGGCATTAAATGGCTCTAAGCGCATATCTCCCAAAGCTTCGTGATACATTCGCAACCATTGACCAGTGCGATAAAGAGCCTCCAGAAAAATTTGATGCTTTGAGCCAATCCCCACTCGCGTAGAAAAATCACTAATCATCTCTTCCAAAATCCTGGAAGGTAATTCCTCCATGACTATTGCATTCCACTGAGGGTAGTAAAAAAGTGGTCGAATAGCTGTCAACGCTAAAATCTTTAGTTTCATTACAACGTCGAAAACTTCTTCGAGCACCTCAAATTCTCGCATGGTTCTATCAATCAGCCATTTTTCAGGTGATACGGCCTGAGAGATATATTTCATGTCTGGCCCACGCGGAATCTTTACCAGTAATGTGCCCAATCTGAACCCATTACCAGAAAGAGGGGACCTTAGAAAGAAAGAGTTGTGGAATACAGAAATTTCTGGGAGTGAGTTTTTGACATGGATATGACTTCCAAACCACACTTTCCCACGAGAATAGATTTCTTCGCTTATCCTACGGATTAGAACTTCATCTTTCTCGGATAATGATGGATTTTTTATTACATGCATTCCAGTGTAAATCGAGCGCAGTGGCTAAGGAATTGACAGGGAAATCCAATTTACTCATTCGAGCGGCATGAAAATCGCTTCAAATTCGTCCCCTTTGCCCCGTTTTGCGAACATATCCTGACCCAGAACAGCCTCTTTCCAAACTAAGAAATGCTTTGTCTCCAGGTGGGCTTCACGCGCTGCCATATCTTTGTAAACTTCAAAGAGACTAAAATGGGTTGGGTCTTCTACATCTTGAAAAATATCAAAGCGGATAATGCCTGGTTCCTGAACGGTTTTGCGCGCATTGGCAATAGTAGCTTCGCGATAAGCTTCAACAAATTCTGGTTTGATATAGTGATGAAACTGGAAAATCAGCATAACCACTCCTTACAAAAAAGAAACCCCAAGGCTTTCTACCCAAATATTAGGTAGTGACAAACCTTGGGGTCGTTGGAAAAGCAGAACCTATCTTCGCTTTCTAAAGGAGGCGATCCCAGCAGCGAGGATAACCAACACCATCAACACCACAACCCCGCCCAAGGCAGGCAACACCCACCCGGGCCGGGCCATTACGGGGGATGCTTCTGGAATTGCAATGTCCAATTCTACTTGAGGCATAACAGTTGCGATTGGACTTCCCGAGGCAATATCCAATCGCGTATCCATGGACACAATCTGCTGGTCACTCACTAGCGAGAAATTCCCAGCCAAATCGCCTCGCAGTTCAGGCGTTGACAACGCGGCACCTGACCAGACCACTCCCTGATCTGAACTCCCTAGCACAGCCAATATGGCGCGATTGGGATTCCAAGGAGATTGGAGCAATTCAACATAACCCATATCTGCAGAAGCAGGCAACCGGTAAGATACCTGGAGTTCCTGGACGGATGCCATATCATTGCCGCCCTCGAAGGGTGCAGGCAAGTATGGAGCCAACTCAGCAATGATCGGTTGCGTAGAAGCACGACCGACGATTACCAAATCGTGAAGTTGTTTGGCCCCATCTGGCACTCCCGTGCTGTAGTAAGTTTCGAATTCGGCCAAAGCCCAATTGGTATCATCACCCATTTTGTAAGCAATTTGGGAGGCGACCTGTGCAGCAGTGGTATCACCTTCCGGCAACACGAATGCTACACTACCTTCTGCAGGACTTAGAGAGAATAAGCCTCGGTAGAGACCCAGATCGAGCACGCGGCTGGGGACTGTTTCGGGCGCTGGGATCAAGGGAAGGTGCAGCACAGAATCTTCGAAGATCGTGAACCAGAGGTTGTTGGCAAAGAATTCTGCGCACACATCCACGGGGATAAGCGAGAACACTACCCGCATGCGGTTGAAGCCGGGGCGGAGCACAGTTTTGGGGATCCTGGCCTGAAGTTTGCCTGTCTGGGCAGATTCTTCAGTGAAGGGAGCGGTACCGATCGATTCGCCATTCAATTGTACAGAGACTCCCGAGCTGCCAAAATCCAGCAAGGATGAATGGGCGTAAGATAACTCGAAATAGCTATCGCCTTCAGGCACCATTCCTGGTGGGACGTAGAATTCGAACTCTCTGCTTACCACACCCAGGTAGGTAGTGCTTTCGGTTTGATAGCCCAGATCAGCTAATGTGCGATTGGCTGAAGTTGTCGCTGTGGTAACCGTGGGGTTTATCGCCGCGACGCGCGCCACGCTGGGCTGCTCCAGGCCGATCACAATACCAGAGCTGAATGCCTGCGCAGCCTTAACAACGCCGACATCCTGATCGCTACCTACGACAAAGACAGCCTTCGACGAATTCCATGGAGAAATCGCCAATTGGAGAATGCCATCGTCCGGGGCACCATTCGGGGCAGTAAATTCACTAACACCTACCGGTAGGCTGACCTGACCCAGGATTGGCAGTGAACTGGGTTTGCCCACGAAAACCAGGTGAGTACTGTTTTGTAACTCAGGCGTCAATTGGCCGACTGGAATGAACGAGAAAACCATATCACCACCTGTCAGGTTGCCGAAACCCGCCGCAACCATCAAGGCAGCTCGCATCTCCGAAGCAGTCGGTTGGTCCGGAATAACGAATGTGACTGCATCCTGGGCAATGGAATCAAGCTGGTATAGCGGCCTAGGAAGCAATCCCAGGTCCGTAGTCAATGTGCCTGATTGATGGGGCAAGATCAAACGTGAACTAGGGCGGACAACCACGACGACATCAATGCCGTAAGTACAACTCTCATCACTGATCAGCGTCAATGCCAGTTCATGACGGCCATCGTCTCTCCCAGTTTCAAGCGCAGCCAGGGGAACTGGGATACTAACAGAACGATCCCCGTACTCATCGAGCAGTACACTTGTAGCAGTCACGCCATTGAAACTCACTTGCAGCAACCCGCCAAAGACCTCAGATCTTTCGACCAGTTCAGTGCTTTCAGGAACGGTGTAATAGAATGCCAAATCTAATTCCACAGTAGTGCCCTGGGTGAGCTGCCAATCGGGGGGCAATCCAAATCTCAGATCGTACGCATCGAAGGGGCCATTCAAAGTAAATTCGGTCAAACCAAGGGTTGTGAAACTGTATTCATTCTCTCCAGTGACAGCTTCAGGATCAACTTGAACGCTGGCAGCCTCCTCTGGGGTGGGATTTGCGTCTTGTGCGTAGCTTGGGCTCGGTACCATCACGACCAACCCCAACACCAGGGTCAACATCGTGAACCCTAGCAAAACTTTATGGGTAAATTTCGTAAATTTCATGGGTCTTCTCCTTCTTTATAATCGCTGATTCAATTTGATCGCGGAACCCGCTGCCAAAGCGCGGTTTGGCGACCCGTGATAAAACGATGAAATCCAACTAAAGCAGCAAAATTGCTGTTGACAATGAAGCTTGGCAAATAGAGCATCTTGCCAAACAGGCTATTTCTATTTTCGATCGACGCTCCCAATAAGGCCAATGCATAGAATAAAACTTGCAGACTTAGCAAACCAATATAGTAAGGCTGAGCAGAATTTAAAGTGAGTTGGTTTGGCCTCCCTAAAGTGAGAACTGCTATCAGAGCATTGCAAACGAATGCGCAGATCATAGCGAAGGGTAAGAACATTCTCAAGAACTTGTGTGAAGAAACTTGCCACAACACAGCAGGTCGGTTGAGCGGCAGCGTTTCCCTCGCCCGGGCTAATGCCTGGTAACGACCTGCTATAATTCGAGAGCGGCGAACTTTTTCGCCCTCGGCCGATGGAGAGACTCGCTCATACGAATTCGCTTTAGGGGCATAAGCGATCTTGTATCCCTGACGTACAACCCTCATGCCCATATAAAAATCATCATTGATGATATCATCAGGGGGCGTTTCGATAAGTTCATTCCGAACAGCCCACACTTCCCCAGAAATTGCCACACAGCATCCAAAACGAGACTCGGCCTGCTTGATGAAAGATTCGTAACGCCAATACAAGCCTTCCGATTCCCCTAAGGCGCCATCTTCTTTCAAGATCGATTTGGCACCACTGACCGCACCGACCTGGGGGTCAATGAATGGGCTTACTAGCTCGTTTATGGTGCGAGCAGAATACATATTGTTGGCATCAGAAAATACCACAATGTCTCCGCGCACACTGTTTAGCGCTCGCCCAATGGCGGCCAGTTTCCCACGGCGAACAGGGTTAAAGGAAAGCTCGACACCATGATTTGCATACGAATTCACAATCTCTACCGTATCATCATCGGATCCATCAGCTGCCACTACTATCTGCAAGTTCGCAGCAGGATATTCCAAGGAGAGGCAGTTTTCCAACTTTCGGGCAATCACAGACTGCTCGTTATACGCCGCGATCAACAGCGTCACAATAGGAGTATCCTCTTGTGATACTTTTTCTTGCGGTTTCAGCCTTGAAAATAGCGTGATCAACATTGGATACCCGATATAAACATACACAATCAATCCGATAGAGATCCAAAATATACTACCAATCCAATTCATCCTGCTAACACAACTCTACTCGCATTACATCATTCTCTAATGCAAAATCAATTATTGGTTACTGCGACCGAATGAGAATCGAGCAAACGATCATAAACCTGACGCATGCGGCGTGCAATTACGGGGAAAGCAAATTCTTCGACCATCTTTTGGCGAGCACTCGTTCCAAGAGTTCGGCGCAATTCATCATCACGGAGCACCTCCCTCAGACCCGCTTTCAAGGAATCAGTCGCTTCAGGATTTACCAACCAGCCATTGACGCCATGCTCGATCACATCGGGAGCGCCTCCCACATTGGTCGCTACAACGGCCAATCCGGCGGCCTTGGCCTCTAACATCGCATTTGATAGTCCCTCAGTCGAAGATGGCAACACAAATACGTCAGCAGCCTTTAAATAAACATCGACCTGATCAGTGAATCCAATGAAGCGCACATTCTGACTCGCAATGTCTCTGAGAGTGTCTGCCTGGGGCCCAGAACCCAAGATCAGCAACAACAATTCAGGATGACGGGTATGCAACTGTTCACATACTTGGATCAGATGATGAACTTGTTTTTCAACAACCAGTCTGCCTGTGTACACACAAATCAAGCCATCTTCTGGCAAATTCAAATATTTACGCAGCGATCTCTTCTCAGTTTCACTCACTGGGGAAAATTTATAGGTATCGACGCCGTTTGGCAGTCGCTCTCGCCTGCGAGCAGAGATCCCAATGTCGGCTAATTCCCGATCAATCTCGTCGCTGATCACCAAAAATGTGTCCACCGACTTCCGCATCCAATCGATGCGCGCAGCGTTGAACAATTTCGTTTTCAAGCGATGTAGGTCTCCAAGATTGCCTCCGCGCAGCACCTTAGCTACCAGGGGAACGCCGGTCAATCGCTTGCCTGCCAGCCCAGTTGTCAACGGAGAGAGCAAACCGTGCACGTGCACGATATCCGGTTCTATGCGTTTTAATACTGGCAAGGCCATGAGAGTAAAACTCGCCGAGGCAAAATTCTTCTTCCCCGGGCTGCCTATGCGAAAAATATCCACATCATCAACAACATCGCGTGTGGCTAACCCAGGATATCTACGCGTAATTACAGAGACCTTCACATTGTGGGCCTGTAAAAATGGCCCCAGGGAGGCTAATTGCCCTTGGGCGCCACCAACATGTGAAAGGTAATCCTGGATAATCATCGCTACAGTAATTTGTCTACTCATTCGTTGCCAACTGAAATCGAGAACCCATTTTGGCTTCCGATAGGATCTGTGCATAGAGCGAAAAAAGGAGATCTGCCCAGGGCTTTGGCCCATGATTACGGATTGCATGTTCACGGGCATTTTGCCCATATTTTTTTCGCTTCTCTTGGTCATCGAGGAGAGCCAGAAGCGCGGCTGCCAATTTCTCAGGATGATGTGGGGGAACAATGATTCCTGAATTTTCGGGAACCACGCGCTTAGCATCCCCAACGTCCGTCGCAACTACGGGTAAGCCGTTGATCATCGCCTCGAGTAGCGCTAATGACAGCCCCTCCCAATGAGAGGAACTCACGTAAATATCGCTGGCTGCCAACAAAGCTGGCACATCATCACGGGAGCCAGCCAGAATGACATATTCAGAGAGCCCTAAGGTTGCGATTTGACTAACCAATTGCTCTTTCAGATTGCCTTTACCAACGATCAATAACAAGGCCTCTGGCTTTCGCATATGAACAATATTGAAAGCATCAATCAGGTCAGAATACCCTTTAGGCGCTGATAACCGTCCCACAGCAATGATAATGAGACGATCTTTATCGCCTACCAGTTCTTTCTTTACAGCAAATGCATCTTGATGAGGAATTTGATCAGGCACTGGCACAGCATTTGGCACAGGGTAAACCAGTTTCCCATTCATGCGCGTTCGCAGCGCTTCTGCAGCGGAGTAGCTATCGCCGGTTACCATATCTGCTGCAAATCGAAGCAGCCAGGTTTCAAGCCGATGGCGTATGGGATGATATATCCTGGGGTCGATGCCAGACGAATGACTCATGGCCATCACCGGAATTCCCGCTAAGCGCGCAACGATGACACCAACGATATTGCCATAAGTCAGATGTGTGTGCACCAGGTCGAATTTCTCTCTACGCAAATATTTGGTCAGGGAAATTATTCGTCTTAAGTTTAAGAGTTTTTTGCCTGGAAAATATTTCAAAACAGCGCCATTTTTGCGCAGTTCACCCTCGAATGTTAGTGATTTGCTCTCATACAAACTAAGAATAACCAATTCCGCATCGTAATCCTGGATCACTTCTGATAGAAGGACAACTGATTTTTGAGCGCCGCCTAGTGCAACGTTGTCAATGATGTGTGCAACCCTCACAATTTCCTCCGCTTCAGGGTACTCGCGAACACTTTTTGAGCTTGCATGACTAAATCGCGTTCCTGATACCCAAGGGTGACGAGATATACCACACCCCCAACAAATGCTGCAACAATCAGTTGAACAGCTGGGCGCGTTGCTGCGCTCAAAGATAGTACTCCGAAAACAATAGCAGCCATAATGCCACCACTAACCAGGGCAGGACGGAACGTTTCGAACATCACTTTTAACGTAGTGTTGGTCATGCGAGCTGCAACGATCAAATTCAGCGTTCCTGCCAGCAAAGCAACCAATGCATGTGACCATCCAACAGAAGCAATGGTGCCAATTCTTGTGACGGCATAATACAATGCGGGGATCAATATAGCCACGCGCACCAGTGCTAATTTGGTCAATGTGTAGGGCTGGCCCTTGGCTTTATACACACTGCCGGCATTATATGAAAGCGAGAAGATCAATGCATAAATCGAGATCGCCTGCAATACGGGGATGGCTTCAACCCACTTCTCGGTGAAAAAAGTCAAAATGAAGGGACGAGCTACCAAAGCCAATCCCAGCCCAATTGGAATGGTCACAAAAGATAAATAAGCTGTCGATTTCAAGAAGCCCTGCTGCAGGTCAACTGATTTCTCTTTCATCTTCACGAAGACAGGAAAACTCACATTATGGATAACATTACTGAACTCTAAAATGAGCATTTCTGGAATGCGATACGCTATCGAATACACGCCCAAAGCAGTGGTACCTAGAAATCGGCCAATAAACAGGGCATCAGAATCCCTTAAGAAGTATGCCAGGATGTTCACTGATAGTATGCCAGTTCCATAGGTTAACAAATCTTTGGCCATTTTCCTGTCGAACCGCAAGGAAGGTCTCCATGGCAGCACAATCCATAAGACGATCACAAAAACCACCACAGCGCCTACATTGCCAATTACCAAACTCCAAACGCCAAATCCAAGCAACGCGAATCCGACGGATAGCGCTGCCTTGCCGATATTGCGAGCCAGGCTGGGAATGAACGCTTTGCCAAAAGCAAGGTTCTTATGCAACAGGCCTTCATGAACCTTACCGAACGCAGATATAGGAAAAGTCAATGCCAGCATTCTTGTCACGTTAATTGCTCGATCATCTTGAAAAAACGCCCCTACAAAAGGGGCAGCTACCCATGTAAGTGCAAAAAGCGTAATCCCAAAAAGAAGCACCAACCAAAACGCGGTATCTGAAGCCTTGGGATCTTCTTTGTGATAAATTACGGCAGTTCCGATGCCAAGGTCACGTACAACGTCCAAGAAGTTCGTTACTACTAAAGCATACCCAACGATCCCAAAATCATCCTTGGTAAGAAGCCTGGCCAGGATTATGGTGCTGACAAAGACAACCAGTTTTCCGGAATAACGCGCTGCATAAATCCAAAAGGTTCCTTTCAGGGCTACCCGAGAAAAATCTACCTCATCCGTGGGATGCATTGCTTATCAGTAACGTATTCCATATAATTTCTTGTGGCGCTCAAATTCCAACCGTGAAAGCTGAGGTAGCGCCAAAGCAATACCAACCAGTAGCCACATAAATCTTGGATATGACGAATGCATAAATAAAGCACCAACAAAATATCCAAAGATACCAATGCTATAAGCAGTAACCAGGCCAGCCAGGTCCTCATTTTCTATCCGTTTGAAGTCTCGCCTAGCATCCCTTAGGCTTCGATATATCACCCACACGATAATGCCAAAAAAGGCAAACCCGAATAAACCGCGTTCTGCGAGGATCTCCACATACAAATTATGCGGTGAGCGTCCTTCTGTACGCGGGTCGAGGCCAACGCGTCTGGAATAATCCTGATAATGAACTGGGTAGTTCTCTACCCCTACTCCTAATATGGGGTGATCTCTGAACATCATCCAACCGACCAGTAACTCGCTTGTGCGACCCCGGTAAGATACTTCTCCTGCTGGGTTATAGTCTGATCCAGGCGTGAAGAGCACCAAGGTTTCCATTCGCTCTACATATTCTGCAGGCATGAATGGCAGCAGCATCAGCCCTATTAGGAGGAACATCATGATCGTAGAGAATTTTGGGCGGTAGTAGATCAGAAACAATCCTCCGACAGCAACCAAAGAGACGAAACCACTTCGTGAGAAGGTAAGCACAACCGCAGCCAAAACCACGACCGCGCACAAGCCCGTGAAAAGCCGCAACCAACGTGATTTCTCTTTCAAGAATCGGTCTACAGCAAGTGGCAGCAAGACCAACATGATCTGAGAATAATCATTCGGATTCCCAAAAGGCCCAGAAATACGGTTGGAATTCGTCTCACCAACAATGTGCATTATCCTGGTCTGGGAGAATCCCCAAAAGTTATTGTCGAAACTTCCAGTTGCGTATTGGAAAACACTTAAGGTCCCCAAGAAAAATCCAGCAGCCAGCAATGTATAAACCACATAGCGCAATTGTCGCGGTCGTCGCATTAAGATTGAAATGATCACAACAATCAATGCATCTTTCACGAAACTCATCGTCGCGTCTTGAGTTCTTACTGGATCCGCCGCGTAGAGGATGGAGGCAAAACCGATAATCCCATACCCAGCCATTAAAATGGCTGGTCTTTGCCAGCCCTCAGGTCTTTCTCCAAAGATCACCCAGCGTGCGATGATCGCCAGCAACAACAGCAATACAAATGACTTAGCTACAGAAGGTGCTCCATGGAACTGGACCACGATATCAGAGAAACGCGTATATGTTATGAAGATCAGTACCAGTAATCCCCAGTCCACTCGGGCCAGTGATACGGCAAATGCGTAGAAACCTACGACTATGACAAAGAGATTCAACGCATCGGGCACACCCACAACGACAACACCAGACACAATTCCAACAGTAAGCCCAACGATACCGTAGAGAATCTGCAACCAACTGCGCGTCCTGGGTAATGGTTGAAGTAACATTAAAACCGCCTATTCCAATCGAGCTTTCCTTTCAATACCAGAGAATAGAAAGCGATTGCTAAAATCCGATCAGAGCTCGAGTCTTATAAAGCACCAATCCATTTTCGTCGTGTTCCGCTTCATCCAACGCTGACTCAGCCCGCTCGATCACAAGGTTCGCACCATCACCAGCCAAACGCTCCCCAATACCCACTTTTGGCTCCAACCGGACGGTCTCGCCATCTGGGCTAAATCGCATGGGACTTGTAAGTGCACTCTGCACGCGCCCCAATGTACTCAGAGCAGCCTTGCCGGGAGTATTGGGCAGCATGATTGAAAAGGTGTTCTCATCCCAACGACCAATAGCGTCATTACCGCGCAGTTCGTTCCTCATAATATCTGTGATTTGTCGCAATAATTGCTGCACGATAGGTTGAGGCATCACCTGCAAATAATTTGCCAGGCCATCTAGGCGAACCAAACCTAAGGAAACGAGCGATTCTGCCGAGCGGCCAGTGAAATCATCCAACTGGTCTTCGAAGAAACGGCGGTTGAATGCTGAAGATGTGCTATCCACCTGGGTTCGAGCCAAGAAAGCTTCCAGCGGTGTGCGTAGCTGCTCACGGATGATCGCCAAAACTGCACCCATGACCAGACCTAGGACAAATGCAAGGCTGGCATCTCGCACAGGCCGCGGCGATATTGGCTCTAACGGCTGCTTGGCTGTATCCATAAAAGAAACTTCATACACAGTATACAGCTGGGAAATATAGTTGATCGCCTGTTGTCCCAAACTATTGGCAATCAACGTGGTCATGCTAGGATTAGGCCCCTCGACCGAAAGCTCCAAGATGTTGGCGTCAGGCAAAACCACAGTAGTATGAGAATATTCCGACATTACCGAATTAGAGAGCCCCAACGCAGCCATAGTATCGTCGAAGATCCTATCGCTGTTGATCACCTCTGCATACGTAGCGATGATCGAGCGCTTGTCCAGAGCCTCTAGGCTGCGCAGCAAATCTGTATCGTCAGCACCGAATTGCTCTAAGTCAGGTGCAACCACAAATTGCGCAGTGGATCGGTAGGTCGGGGTAACAAGAAATACTGCTGCCAGCGCAATTGCTAAAGCTGCCAAAGCGGTGAGAATGATGATCCACCAGCTTCTTTGTAGCATTTGCAGATATATTTTGAGTTCCATGACTTCTTCCTCCTCAAGGTCAGAATAATGACATCGATGAAAGTTCTTTTATTGTTCGGGGTTCTGGGATTGCAGAGGTGGTTTTCTCAGCAATTCGTAGAGAACCAATTATCTGGCTAACACATTGATCTAATATGAAATATAATCATATCTATACGCAGAATTATAATATCTTTTTTTTGACATTACCGCAATAGGACGCTGGTAACCTTAAGAGATTCGCATTCTAGAAAGGGAGGGGTGTTCTCTGGAAATAAGTGCTTGAAATTGTAATGCCAAGGATTTCACATTCTTATTCAGATCAAATTCATCCAATACCAGCTGATTCCCAGCAAACGCCAGCCGTTTGGCATTTTCCCAATTCCAAAAGACATCTTTAATAGCCTCTGCCAGTGCCTCTGCGTCTTCAGGAGGAACCAAAAACCCTGTCTCATCCTGTCGCACTAGCTCCGGGATACCAGAGATCGAGGTCGCCACCACGGGTAGTCCCGCAGCAAAGGCCTCCATTAAGGCTACCGGTATTCCCTCCATTTTCCCCGAGGGGGTAATTACGCTGGGTTGAACGTAGCAATGGGTTGTTGGTAAAACCTCAGCTACCCTTTCTTGAGATAATGCTCCCAGCAACAAAACATCCTTTTGTAATCCATTGGCTATTATGAATTTTTCCAGACGTGGGTGTTCACTCCCTTCCCCAATGATTTGGCAGCGGAAAGGAATACCCTCCGCTTTGAGAAGACTACAGGCCTCCAACAAGTATATTTGACCCTTGTAGGGTTGTAAGCTGCTGATGTTGATGATTTCCAATCGATCCCCAGGTTGTTGGATCCCTTCCCCAGGCTGTTCATACCAGGATGGCTCGATACCACAATGGATGATGTGGATTTTGACTTGGATATGATCCCCAACTTCCTTCACCAGGGTTCGCCGATTGAAATCTGATATTGCGGCGATAAATGCCGCCCCATTCATTTTGGTCTTTAACATGGTTGTATCGACAAAGATATCATGGGCATGCACAGTGACACTGTAACTCAACCCGCTAAGTTGATTGATGATCCAGGCGACCAGGGCTGGGTGCGTGGCATAATGGGCATGAATGTGCTCTACACCCTCCGCTTCCATTTGGCGAGCCATCAAGACCGCTTTTGGGAACAAGAGCGTGGCGCGCCAGAAAAACTTGAGACTGGGGATGTTTTCCCACATTGCCCGGAGCCAAGTTCTGAGATACCGCAATGGCTTCTCCAATAGTGACTGAACATTCGCGATCACAATATCCAAAGAAATAAAGGGAGTATAGCGTGCCCTACCAACCCAATTTTGCGCATCTTTGTGAACCAATGATTGTTTTTGTTTGATCAAAGGATAAAGAGCGATCTGCCAGCCGAGTTGCTCTAGGGCATTCATTTCGCGCAAAATGAATGTCTCTGGAAGATGAGGAAACCGAGACATAATGTAGGCGATTTTCGGTGACAATCTAGGCTCAGTCACCTTGAATCATCTCATGGATTTACGACCAGAGATTTGGAAAGCCCTCCAACCGTAGAAAAGTACGAAGATCGCGAATAATTCTTCGATCAATTCCCCTTGATGCGAAACAGCAGCCAAAAATGCTAACCCAACTAAACTTGGATGAGGCAGCAAAAACGCAGGAATTTCTGATTTTTCTGTTTTCGACCAGCCAGCCACGATCACCAGTAACAGTGTGACCACGGCCATCATACTTTCCACAGGTGTTTGAATGGGATTCAGGAAATTATGCAGATTGGTTTCGTTTTGAAAATTATCCGGAAAAGCCGAGGGGGTTTCCCAATTGAATATCCATTGACCCCAGCTGACTTCTTCGAGAGCAAAGAAGATCATACCAAGCATGATCACAAAGTAGGCCAGGGAAACACCTCGATGACTCCTTCTGATCTTGAGCGCAGCAAGTGCTACCATGATCCCTGCAATGAAAAAGGCCAAGGCAGTAAATGTTTCAAAAAAGCCTCCCTCAGCATAGAGAGGCTTATAGGCCCGCCCAATCTTATACCCAATGAATACCACCAATCCAAGCAAAGATGACACATAGAAATTGCTGATAGGATTAGATTTAGGCTCTCGAGAAAACGGTTCAATCGAATAACTTTGGATGGTGTTTAGAAAACCCTTCACGGGGGATGATTCGAAAATGAAATCCCCCCAGAATCGCAATACCACACCAGAGCCTACCAAACCTACAGCCAAAAAGAAATAATTGATCGTGACCAGATACTTTATCGTAGGATTGATTTGATTATCCGAGCTAAGATTTCGCTCGGCATACTGAAAAAAGATCTCCCTGAATGGGAATGCGATCAGCAGCAACAGTCCCACGATCACCAAGAGTATTCCTAAGCGTTTCACAATATTTTGCATCTCAGAACTCATCATAACCTACTATTTCGCTCCTCTTTGCCCCAAGACCGCGAAGACAGTTCGGAGGAGGATATGTGTATCAAGCCACAGGCTGCGACGCTCGATATAGGCAATATCCATTCGCAGCCTCTCATCGAATTCGGTTTCTCCCCGCCCCAGCAACTGCCACAAACCCGTGATCCCTGGCAGGACATCCAAGCGCTCCGTCTGCCAAAGGGCATAGGTTTCAGCGCTAAAAGAGGTTGGGCGCGGGCCAACGATGCTCATCTCGCCGTGAATGACATTCCATATCTGTGGCAATTCATCCAAACTCGTCTTTCGCAGAAACCGCCCAATTTTCGTAATTCGGGGGTCATTGGTGATCTTGAAATCTGGCCATTGCAGCTCGTTCAAATGGGCTAGTTCAGATTTCAATTCCTCAGCATTCATCACCATGGTGCGAAACTTATACATCTTGAAACGCCGCCCCCCCTTGCCTGTTCTCTCTTGATAGAAAATCACTTTTCCTGCGCGCTCTTCGATTTTTATGAGCAGCGCGCATAATCCCAAGACAAAAACCCAACCTGGCAGGCTGAAGAAAATTATCGAGAGATCCATGAAGCGTTTGAGCAGCTCATAACTGCGGCCATTGAAAAACCGTTTCCGAGGGGCAAAGTTTGCCAACCAGGGAAATTGGATTTCAATATTCTCACTGGACCCTCCTTGGTAGCGAGAGACATGAGGTTCGGTAAACCATTCAGACATCTAGATTTACCTCATCTTTATGCGAGAAGTTCGGCGACTTCCTCGGCGTTTTCCCCTATTTGAGGTGCCAGTGCTTGGGTTTGGGCTCGTTTCAAAAGATCTTCGAATGTCAGAGCTTCGTCAGGAAAAGATGCATACCCAGTCGTTACCGTGATACCCATACTATCCTTGATCGCAGATCGGATACGGTCTGCCAAGACATCTGTCCCCTCAGGGTTGGTTTCGGGCAGCACCAATACAATCTCGTCTTCCTTCATGCGCTCAAGGACCAGATCAGTACGTCGCAGTTCCCGATCTAGAAGCCTGACCAGGCGGTTTGAAGCATAACGTTTTAGCATCCCCTGGAGGATCTCTTCTGCGGCACGTTGCATATTGAATTGCACATCTTCCGGATGCACCTTGAGCACCATCACGCTAATCGGCGAGTCGTAGCGGCGGCTGCGAGCGAACTCTTTCGAAATTACCTCCTCAGCCTGCTCCATTTTCTTAACACGATCGCTTACGTCTTCGAGCGTGGCAGTCGCGACCGTGTCTTCAACATCGAAGAGATCAGCGGCCACCCGGCCAGATGCCAGCACCAATAAGGACAACATTGCCAACTCAGTAACCGTCAGGTAGGTATAGATTCCCCCCAAAAGCGGCCGCTCACGAAAAATCGTCAACTTGAGTAGGATATAAACTAAAATCCAAAAGATTATCAAGACAAAAGTTGAGGGGCGCAATTGATCAGGTAGTGTCAGATTGACAAAAACTGCAACAAACGCCAGGAAGTAGATAAATGTTTGCAGGTTGACAATATCGGCCTCGGCCCCAATGTCAACACGCTCGATGTTGAGAAATACACCTACAATTAGAAGAAGGATTAGCAGCGAAGATCGTAAGCGTTTCATAGGTCGGCTCCAAAATGCCGTAGAACGTAACTTCGAGAGTACCATCGAATACGTTTATTTTACCTTAAGAATATGCGAAATTAATTAGAATTTCTTTGCAAGGATAGGAGAATACACAGAGTCACCACGCTGATCAACACTCCAACGGAGAATTCAAGAGGCCGATACTCGATGCTCAATTGGTGAATCCCTGGGTGGACTTTTATTGCACGAAATAGGTAGTTCGCCCGCAAAATTTGTATCGCTTCGCCATCGATGTACGTTCGCCACCCTGGATACCAGACATCTGACAAAACTACCCATCCAGCGACATCAGATTCAACTGTAATAATCAGCCTGTTAGGTCCATCTTCTTCGAGATGCACTTGCCCCTGAGCGGATGCGCAATCCGCTGCTGGGGTGGTTTGTGCCCCTTCAATGATCACATAGTTCCCGAAGTCGAGACTGCCAAATAAGGTCTGTTCCCAAGCATCGTGCTCACTTGCAGCGCTGATTGCACAAGGTACCCACCTCAAACGGCGGGGTGCCTCACGGGGCTCAAAATGCACCCCCACCCCCCGCGAATCATCCAGCACTTCAAGCAGAGTCACGCCCATAAGATCCAACATTCGCTCTTTGGTAGCCTCATCAACCAATTCGATAGAATGCATCCATATCGCATAACGTCCAGGTACGAATGGATCAAAATTATTCGCCGATGGAATTCCAGCTACAACGTTTAAGTTTGGCAAGATTACAGCATGTAGATCGTTCCAATCTTCACCTGGATCAAAAGTGTCAAACCGCAAGAAACGCTCATACTTGAGGGTTTCTTCATGCTCATTAGAAAGATACAAACGCCCCTCATCGATACTTTTGACAACAACTGGTTGGGCATAGAATTCCAAGTCGATCCCCGGATTCAACCCCCAGCCTGCGATCAACAAATCCGCGGCAACCCATACGATCACGACCCATGACCACAAAAGTGCCCATCTGGAACTCGATTCATCGGCCGGCTTCGTCAAGGTCAACATCCCTGCTCCCAATGCCCAAAACCCCGCTAATGCAGTTGCTCGGATGAACGTTGGACTGACTTCACCCATCCCTAAGAAAGCTAAACCCGCCCCAAGGGAGACCGCAAAAGCCCCTGCGGTTCCCAACCGGGTCCAATACAGGGCACGTCCTTCAGGTTTCCGCCATTGATCCACACCGATGGCGGCCAGCAAGGCCAACCCAAACACCGCCCAGATCGAGATGCGTGTAGGAGCTTGGAACATATCGAAAGTGGGGATGTGATCATATAGCCAGGGGTAGATGGGCGTGTTTTTGCCGAACGATAAGAGAAATGATATGAAAACAATTCCGAATAAAAACAAGTCTAACGTTGAACGTTGAATGTTGAACGTTTCTAGAGACGCTTGCCCATTTTCTAAATCTTTCTTCCAAAGTTTGCTTATCAATGCCCCAACTGCCAGCAGAAACGGCAGCACTCCCAGGTATACTGCATCCTCCCAGAAATTGCCATACCCCCAGTAATCACCACTGACTGGGCTACCAAAGATACCCGGAGCAAGCAAACCAACCAATCGCCACGGCCAAAAGGAATAGTTCAGGGCAAAATCGATATCGACCGCCCCAGCGCGCTGGGACTGCATCAAATAGACCGCGGTTGGAAGAAGCTGCACAGCCGCGATGCCAATCCCCAGCAGAATCGCAAACCCCAGGCGAGCGATTGACAGCGCAGTGTGTCTCAAGCGTTTCTGGGTATTTCTATCCTCGTGAAAGCGCCAACCCCAAAAGGCGGACCACACGCCAGCCAGCACCAGGGTGTACCAGCTAGTCTGTGCATGACCGGCCAACAATTGCATCCCGATTACCAACCCTAGCTTCGAACCCACCCGCCAATTGCGATCCTTTGCCAGATCGTAAGCGAAGAGCATCACCCACGGCAGCCAGGCCACTGCGGCGTTGATGCTGGCAAACCAGGCTCTGGCAACCAAGTATCCTGATAGGCTAAACGCCAACCCGCTAATTGTCTGTGCCAGCCTGCTCATCCCCAGCCGGCGCGTCAGAGCTGCCATACCCATGCCCGCTAGGATCAAATGCCCGACGACGATCAAGGATTGCCCCCAGGCCATCCACACAATTCCCCCCAGGGCGTACATCAGAAAATATAACCAGTACGGCGGATAGAATAGCGCGGATTGATAATTTGCGACCAACGGTGCCCCCATACCCAGCAGCGGGTTCCACAGGGGCAAATGGCCATCCATGATCGTCTCCCAGGCCCACGACCACCACGGCACAAACTGAAGCGATGGCGTTCCCCAAAAGAGCGCTTTCCCACCAAACAGGTGCGTAGAGAAAAGGATGAGCGGGGCGATGATAATGGGCAAAGAGAGGCTACCCAATCTGTCTCTAGCTGCGTTCAATTAGCTCTCCCGGGTGGCAAGTTCTTCTAACGTAGCTTGATGACTCTCACGGCTGATTGGGTACCACCAGGCAAACAAGATTGCCAAGATCAGCAAGGCCGCTGGGATCGGTCCGATGAAATACCGAATGGCTTGCACCGCGCTTTCTGGTTGGACGGTCATCTGTGCGCCATCTTGGGGAGTGATATACCCTGTCAGAGCCAAAGCCTGCCCCATTCCCCATAAAGCCAGTCCCGTGGCAAGTTTTTGAAAGAAGGAAGCGAAGGCATAATAAGAACCCTCTCGCCGCTGGCCAGAGCGGATCTGGTCGTATTCCACCACATCGGGAATCATCGCCCAAGGGATGACATATGCCGTGGCGATCCCAAAACCCGAAAGCGCCGCCAGCATATAGGCCAACCCCACTTGCCCTTCTCCTACTGTAAAGATCCCCAGCAGAACGACAGCCCAGGTAATAGTTCCCAGAATGAAAGCCCGGCGTTTATCTAATTTCTTGGAAACCTGGACAACCCCAGGGATGAACAGGATCGCCGCCCCTTGGGCAACCAGCACAAAGTAGTTCGCCTGATCCGGAACCAAAAGATAATAATTGGCAAAATAGACCAGCACTGCAGCCAGGATACTGGCCGTCGTCCAACTCAGCAAATACAGACCCATCACCATGCGGAAAGGCAGATTGCCCAATGTTTGTGAGAGCGCCTTCCGCAAAGGCATAGGGTCAGGTAATTCATCTGAGGTGCGCTCCGTAGTGATGCTAAAGACGATCAGCGGTGGGATGATCGAGATGATCCCAAGCCCAACTCCAAGGATGGTGTAGAGCGTGCGCTGATCTTCGATGTACCAACCCAAGACCGTGGCTAAGATGATGGCCCCCAATGTACCAGCAATGGAAAAAACCATGCGGTAGCCATTCAGCGAGCTGCGCTCATCATAATCGGATGTCAACTCAGGTGTCAGGGAGTTGTAGCCGACATGCACCACGGTGAACGCACTATCAAAGAGAATGAATACTATCGCATAGTAGAAGGCCATACCCGCCTGGCCAAAAGGTGGCACCAGCCACAAAAATATGAATGTCAACCCTAACGGTACGGAACCAAACAACAACAGCACCCGTCGGCGCCCCCAACGCGTGCGGATTCTATCTGAGAGCAGACCGAAAAGAGGGTCGTTGATGGCGTCCCAAATGCGCGGCAACCCCACCGCCCAGCCGGCGTAATCTGGCCGCAGACCGGCCACATCGGTGAGAAAATAGAGCTGGAAAAACATCAGGATGGCCAGCGGAATGCTGGTGCTAAAGTCACCGGTGCTGAAGAGTAGCTTGGTGCGCAGAGGCAACGTGGCGGAGAGTGGTTTATCGCTCATGGATATCCTTTTTGTTGGACTCCGGAATATCGATAATTTTGCTGTCATGGCCCGCCAAAGGCGCGCAAAGCGAGGCATCTCTGGCGTGAATTCCACAGGGGTAGAGCTTGCCCTGAGGCTAGTCCGAAGGGGATCTCTGGCAGGAGACTCTACACTTGCCTACAGCAGCTCAGAGTGACAAGTTTTTGACATGTTTCGATAAATGCTTCTACTATTGAACAATCTTCAACCGATATTTTGGAGTTGTCACTCACCACTCCTATATCCGGAAGAATAAACTACTCACTACAAGTTCTCGTAATCCTGGTTTTCCTCGGTCTCATAGGAATAGAAATCCTCAATGGCGCGTCGAGCAACGCTTTGACGAAACTGATCGAGCTCTTGAGTCAGATTGGGGTCTAATTCCCTGGGCTGATGACCGTTCAAAATCTCCTGGGCGTGTTCTCTGGCGCGGTCAATCGCCATGCGCTGGCCGCCCTCTTCCCAGGCATCGTACGGTTCGCGAGAATACAGTTTGGGGATGAATAGTTCAGTTCGGAAAAGATCGGCGGTATGGTCTTCTACCAAATAATTACCGGAAAATCCTACGCGCTTGATCACGTCCAATGCTAGGCTTTCATCAGTGACCTCGATGCCACGTGCCATGCGCAGGGCAGCTCCACAGAGCTCGTCATCCAACATCAGCATGGCGTGATCCTCGAGCATGGTGCCATCCAGGGTGCCCGCGCAGGTGATCAGGTTGACTCCAGCCAGCACGGCAGGCAGCAGCGTGCCCATGCGTTCGAAACCGGCCTGAAGATCCGGGCGTTTGGCCTCGGTAGCGCCGCCCACACTGCGGATGGGCACTCCGTAATACCGCGCCAGTTGCGCAGAACCTGCGGTAATCAAGCCGGTCTCTGGCGCGCCTAAGGCCACAGTACCATGCTGCATATTCGTCACCGTCGATACCGTGCCATAGAAAACTGGGGTACCAGGGCGGAATATCTGTGCCAGGGTGATGTGCGCAAGGATTCCGGCGTTCTCTTGAGCCAATAAACCCGCCAGGGTAACTGGCGCTGTAGCGCCAGCGATCCCTTCGGGAGAAATGGCCAATGGCTGGCCATATTCCGCGCAGATGAACAAACCTTCTGCCTGAGCCTGGTCCATTTGTAATGGGCTGACCACCGAACAGATCGCCATGAAGCGCGGTCTCTTCTGCAATTCCTTTTTCCCGCCAACAGCGATAGCCATCATTCTCATCATATCCCAGGTTGGCAGGTAACCATAACAACCCATTCCAAATGATTTGTGGCTGTTGTGGGCCCACGCCCAGATGGCTTCGGCGTGGATGGTGGTCATCAAGATGTCATTGGGCCACACATCCATCTGGGAGTTATGGATATTCTCACAGGTGTTGATCAAAACGATATGATCTACCATATCCTGGTGCGTGGTTTCACGAACCTCCCCTGAGTCTATATCGATGATACGCGTAGGAGTACCCAATCCCGCAAAGATAGGATTCTCTTGTATGCCCCCGATTTCGAGCTGGAAAACAGGATCATTACCATAAATAGTGAATTCTTTCGGAGCTTGTTCGACAGCCCAGCGAACTAATCCCTCGGGGATCTTGACCGCATTGGTTTGCTCGTCTATTTCCGCACCGGCCTCTCGATATACTTCTCGGGCAGTTTTGTAATTGACCTGGATACCAACTTCGGACAAGATTTCCATCGATGCATTATGGATGCGTTCAACTTCCTCTTGGCTGAGAACCTCAAATCGTTGTGTTTTCATGGTGGTGGTCTCTCCTAAGTAAATGCCGGAAAGCATCCCAAAATTAATAGTGAGAAAATACCGGCATTTACACAGGTTTTGCGGTGAAACCAGTCAGTTTTATTTCAAGCCACAAACCGCAAAACACTTAAATCTGGTTGTGATGAAAATTAGTATAGCATGACTCCTCATCAGAGAGCCTTTTCGATCGGGATCATCTCACAATCTGAATTACCACAAATTCCATAATAAAGTACAATCCACAAAAATATTCACGCACGATTTTTCGATACTATGAACCTACCTAGCTGGGTGATAGCCACCCTCGAATTCATTTGGACCATCCTTTGCAAGCTATTCTGGATTATTTTCAGCATTTTACTAATCATTCAAATAGCACTTCAATTCGAAAATTTCTATATCAAACCAGAAATTCAAAAGTTCTTTTTGGATGGAAGTTTAATCATTGGGATTTCACTCATTATTTTCAAGGAGGAGGATAAATATAAATCTAAGCAGAGTCGATCAATACAAAAATATGCCTTCAAGTTTGGATTTCTAATAATTTTTGCGTGGCTAATTTATTTGAAGCTGCAAGAAAACGGGTTAGCACACAATGCCTGGATTAGCATTCCAATTTTGGTTTTGTCGAGCTACATTTTGATAGCATTCTTAAATTTCGACTCCGAAAAACAAAACTCCAAAGAAGTAAGCGATTTTTGCTTAAATCAAACCAGCATCATTTCCTTGGGAATCGTTCTCTTATGTTTAGGTATTGGCTACTTCACTGGAATAACTCTGTTGCGAATTTTGTTTACCGGAGTTTTCACTTTATTTATGGGAGGATTCTTTTGGACATATGTATTTTTCGACTACCAGGATATCAATAAATTTGAACGCGTGACCCTTAGTACGCTATTTAGCCTAATTGCACTCCCTTTATGCATTCTCTTTTTGAACCGTATTGGTATGCCAGTCACGCCATTTAGCGTAATGAGTACGAATATTCTCATCTGTCTTAGTGGCTTATTTTTGTTCAAAAATAAGCATAAATTCCATTCACATTTTGCAAGATGCAGGAGGAAAATTGAGCATATTTCACCCAAATCTCAAAGATGATGTAGAGAATCACGCTTTGATAAATGTACTCAATCCCAAAAAAGTCGTAGCGATCTTGGGAATGTCCATCGCTGTGTTGTTAATAGTACATACAATTGGGTTGGTATTAACGCATTACATTGACAATATCTATTTAACAAAATTTTTTCGGAATTTCAATGTAGACCAAGAAAGCAATATCCCAACCTTTTTCTCTTCTGTTTTGATATTATTTTGCGCGTTCATCCTTGGGATAATTGCACTTGTAGAGAAAAAACTAGGAAAGTCTACTACTTCAATTCAATGGGGATTTTTGGGAATCATTTTCTTGATTCTTGCAATTGATGAATCGGCAACCTTCCACGAAGGTCTTACTGGTCCCATCGAAAACATACTTTCTTGGTCTGGAGTATTCCAAGCTGCTTGGATAATTCCATATGGTATTTTTTTTCTCGTTATAGCACTGACCTATTTTCGCTTAATTCTAAGTACTCCAACGCGGATACGCAATCTAATCTTTCTTTCCAGTATCCTTTATATTTCCGGGGCAATTGGCATGGAGGTAATCGGCGGATATTATCGGCAAGGGAAATTTGCAGAAATCGAAGAGATTATTCTATTCATTGCAATACTCGAGGAAGCTCTTGAGATGGTTGGTATTGTTATTTTCATATACTCCTTATTGACCTATGTTGAAACAAAATTTCCTAGTTTCGCAATAAAAATATCCTCAAAAATTGAGACACCTTCAATCACTTAATGAAAACTTTCAGCTCATCTTCTTCAATAATTAAGGTATTCATAGTTGAAAATATTCCCCTTAATTCAACCCAACCAATGTCAGTTTATCTGACTGAATTGCTGCAGCACTTTCGTCCCACTGACAATATCGAAATGAACATTATTGTCGCAAAATCCGCGCATATTGATAGAAGTCGTTTTCCCGCTATAAACAATATCAACTATATCGACAGTACCCTAACAAATATCAGAAAAAATTTTTGGTTTTCCACTAAAGACTCTACTGCAGTAACTCAGGCAAAACAGAAGCGTTGAGCAACA
>CAYWIC010000043.1:0-21787 GCA_964458115.1 uncultured Anaerolineales bacterium
AATGATAGTACACGATTGTACTCGTTTAATTGTGTACTATCAAGACAGCAAAGGGTGGTGGCTGCGCTACCACCCCATATATTCCGGCGAGAGTCTCTCTCGGTTTCTTTTTTCAGTGCAACCATTCGTGATAAACAGGAAGTTTATCTAATGACAAAGATCGCATTTATAGGTGCGGGCAGCACAGTTTTCACCAAGAATCTACTCGGGGATATCCTCAGTTACCCTGAACTCTCCAACTCGACCATCTGCCTGCACGACATCAACGAGCAGCGACTCCAGGACACTGAAAAGGTTGCCCGGCGCATTGTCGACAATTTGGCTGTCAGCCCAATCATCGAAACCACTACCGATCGCAGAGCCGTCCTGGACGGCGCAAATTATGCCATCAATATGATCCAGGTTGGAGGTTATGAGCCAGCCACGCTGATCGTTTTTGATATCCCCAAGAAATTTGGTCTACGACAAACCATAGGGGACACACTGGGCATTGGCGGCATCATGCGCGCCTTGCGTACCATCCCGGAGATGTTGGAGATGGTGCGAGCTATGGAAGAGCTATGCCCGGATGTACTGCATTTAAACTATGTCAACCCTATGGCGATGATCACCTGGGCACTCAACAAGGCCAGTCAGATTAACACGGTTGGATTATGTCACAGTGTACCGCACACCGCCAGCCAACTGTCTGAGGATATCCGTATCCCACTGGATGAAATCAACTACCTCGTGGCTGGGATCAACCATATGGCCTTTTATTTACGCTTCGAGAGGCATGGCGAAGACCTGTACCCGCTGATTCGCAATGTGATTGAAGACGACCGCGTCCCAGAATGGAACCGCGTCCGCTACGAACTTTTCAATCGGCTGGGATATTTCGTCACCGAATCCTCCGAGCATTTATGTGAATATGTACCCTGGTTCATTAAGCGCGACCGTCCTGACTTGATAAAACGCTTCAACATCCCCCTCGATGAGTACCTCTATCGCTGCCAGGCTCAAATCCAGGCTTGGGATTACGCTCAAGAGTACTTGGATGACCCAAATCGAACTCCCCGTGTTTCATTAGAAGAACGTTTGGCGGAGATTCCTGGCATGCCCACCATTCGAGACCATACCATTCAGATTTATCAACGAATCGATGAAGTCTCCCATAGTGTTGAATACGCTGGGGAGATCATCCATAGCATCGAAACGGGCACACCGCGCACGATCTACGGAAATGTTCCCAACCTTGGACTGATCGATAATCTTCCCTTTGAATGCTGCGTGGAAGTGCCTTGCCTGGTCGACCAGAATGGCATCCAGCCCACGCGCATCGGTTCGCTTCCCCCACATTTGGCAGCACTGATGCAGACCAATATCAACGTGCAGGCCTTAACGGTGGAGGCTGCCTTAACGGGCAATCGTGAGCACGTCTATCACGCAGCTATGTTCGACCCCCATACAGCTGCCGAACTAGACCTCGATCAAATCTGGAGCCTGGTTGACGAGTTGATCGAAGCGCATGAAGAGTGGCTGCCCGAGCACAAATTGAAGGCTATTTCCAATGAAATTTGATTCCAAAGAGCATCCTCATCGCCGTTACAACCCCCTAACGGGAGAATACATCTTTATCTCCCCGCATCGCACCAAACGGCCTTGGCAGGGCCAAGTTGAAAAATCCATTCCGGATCAACGCCCTGCCCATGATCCCAAATGCTATCTGTGTCCTGGCAATCAACGCGCTGGGGAGGCCAGCAACCCGCAATACGAGCACACCTTTGTGTTCACCAACGATTTTGCGGCCCTTCTGCCTGATGTGCCCCAAGATCACCAGACTGACAACCCGCTATTTCAAGTTAACCCTGTTCGAGGCACCAGTCGGGTGATCTGCTTTTCGCCCCGCCACGATATCACTCTACCGGAAATGGATGTCAAGGACATCTACCGCGTGGTCGATGTGTGGTCTGAACAGACTGCCGATCTTGGAAAGCACTACAAATGGGTGCAGGTTTTCGAAAACAAAGGCGCGATGATGGGCTGCTCCAACCCGCATCCCCATGGTCAGGTTTGGGCACTGGATGCCTTACCCAACGAGCCTGCTAAAGAAGACCATAATCAAAGGCAATACTTCCAGAAATATGCGCGCCCTTTGCTGCTAGATTATGTCGAGGCAGAGTTGGGAAATAGAACCCGGATGATCGAGCAAAACGATTATTGGGTATGCGTCGTTCCCTATTGGGCAATCTGGCCCTTCGAAATGCTATTGCTTCCAAGGGAACATGTTTTGCGCCTGCCCGATCTGAACTCCAACCAGCGCGAATCGCTAGCTGATATTCTCAAGCTGGTGCTTATCCGTTATGACAATCTCTTTCAAACATCCTTCCCCTATTCCATGGGTTGGCATGGTGCACCGTTTGAGACCTTACAGGTTTCGAATAGTAAAAGATCTTCTGGTGACATACACCAAAACCCAGGAAGGTCTTACGCACATTGGCAGCTTCATGCACATTTCTACCCGCCTCTCTTACGTTCAGCGACGGTGAAGAAATTCATGGTCGGTTACGAAATGCTGGCCGAGGCCCAACGCGATATCACCGCCGAACAGGCTGCCGATCGTTTGCGCTCTGTTCCAGATGTACACTACAAAAGCAAATAAACAGAAAGTTTGCATCCCATTTCTCCATAAGGTACAATCCCAAAGATTTGGTAATCGGAATAGGAGTAGACCATGAAATTCAGAGAATTTGGCCGCACAGGTTGGCAAGTATCCACAGTCAGTTTTGGTGCCTGGGCGATCGGAGCAGACTGGGGGCAGGTAGGCAAAGAGGACGCTATCGCAGCCCTACACACCGCTCTGGACGAAGGCATCAATCTTTTTGACACCGCCGATGTATACGGCGATGGGCGCAGCGAAAAATTGCTTGCACAGCTCAAACGCGAGCGCTCAGAAGATTTCTATATCATCACGAAAGCAGGAAGACGCCTGAATCCCCATTCTGCCGATGGGTACAACCGGGAAAACCTGACCAAGTTTGTGGAACGCAGCTTGAAAAACCTAGAAACGGAGACATTAGATTTGGTTCAATTGCACTGCCCTCCAACTGAGGTTTACTATCGGCCCGAGGTTTTTGGTGTGCTGGATAACCTGGTACAGGCTGGCAAGATCCGCTATTACGGCGTCAGCGTTGAGAAAGTGGAAGAAGCTCTCAAGGCGATGGAATATCCGGGAGTGCAATCGGTGCAGATCATATTCAACATCTTCCGCCAGCGCCCCAGCGAGTTGTTTTTCACTGAAGCCATGCGCCGCAAAGTCGGCATTCTGGCGCGCGTGCCGCTCTCCTCGGGGATGTTGACAGGCAAGTTCACCAAGAAATCTCGATTCACCGCCGACGACCATCGCCAATACAATCGCCATGGAGAATTTTTCGACGTCGGAGAGACCTTCTCCGGTGTAGATTACGATCTCAGCCTGGAAGCTGTCGAAAAGTTGAAGGCGTTGGTACCCGAAGGGGTCAGCATGGCACAGTTCGCTCTGCGCTGGATCCTTATGTTCGAGGCCGTCAGTTGCACCATCCCTGGGGCTAAGAATCCTCGGCAAGCCATGGATAACGCCAGAGCCGCGGACCTGCCTCTGCTTTCAGATGAGGCTATGGCCACCATCAAAGAGATTTATGAATCGATGGTCAAGGAACAGGTGCATCACAGGTGGTAATCCATGACCCCTAAGGAACGCTTACAACGAACATTGACCCACCAACTGGTGGATCATCTCCCCACGCAGATAAATTACACCCGTTCCATGGGCGAAGAAATGTGCGCTCATTTTGGTCTTGCTTTCGATGAACTGCCAGCATTCCTCGGCAATCATTTGCTGCGCGTCGATTTGACCTACCAGACCAAGTACAGCGACGATGGGAAGTTGAAATACGATTGGTGGGGGGTTGGTTTTGACGTTGAGGAAGAGGGTTATTACACCGCCGACAACCCCTTGGCAGATTCGCAAGATCTAGACGCTTTTCCTTGGCCAGACCCTGACGATCCCCATTTGTTCGATGAAGCAACAGCTATGATCGAAGCTGATGGTGGAAAGCATTTCGTGGCCCCCAATTTTGGCTGGGCTTTGTTCGAGAGGGCCTGGTCGTTGCGCGGCTTTGATACATTTTTGTTGGATATGGCCATTAATCCCGACTTCGTCGAAGAAGTTCTGGAGCGGATCACTGTTATTCAAGAAAGATTGATCCAACGTTTCATCGACCTGGGTGTAGATGGCGGGTACTTCGGTGATGATTATGGTGCCCAGGTCAATTTGCTCTTCTCCCCCGAGATGTGGCGACAGATGATCAAGCCGCGTCTGAAGCGCATGTTCGCTCCATTCACCGAGGCTGGGTTACCAATCATGATGCACTCTGATGGACAGATCTCGCCGATCTTGCCTGACTTAGTCGAAATTGGCCTCACCACCCTCAACCCAGTCCAGCCCGAGGTACTAGATCACGCCTGGTTAAAGAAAACCTTTAGAAATCAATTGGCATATTATGGCGGTATCTCCACCCAAACTGTACTACCCTATGGATCACCTGCAGAAGTCAAGTCCGCTGCGAAAGAGTGCATGGCAGCTCTGGCTCCAGGAAATACTGGCCTGATGCTGGCCCCCTCCCATCGCATGATGGCCGATATCCCAATGGAGAATGTCACCGCAATGTTAGAAGTATTTACTAAAATCAAGGGCGAACAAGCTCCCTGATGACAGGGAAACCTTCCTCACTTCCAATTATTGTCTCACCCTTGCATGATCCGACGGGTCTAGTTTTCGAGCATATCCATCAGATCACACCAGAACTGAAGCAACTTTTCAGTCGAATCTATCTCGGCCTTTCAACGGCAACCGCGGAAAGACAAAAAGCACATATAGCTCGGATACAAAGTGAGTCCTTCTTCGAAGTAAATTTCAACCAACCTGATACCCTACCCGGTGATCACTACCTGGCAGGGTATCATTTTGCCATCAATCAGAATCCTGGGGATCATATCTTCCATATGTGCGACCTCGATCGCGTGGCTTTTTCCCTGAATACCGAACACCGCCAAGCATTCATTGCAGATGTGCAATGGTCCACCGAAATTGCGAAGTCTCAGCCCGTCCTTTTTCAGCGGTCAGATCGGGCCTGGCAAACCTATCCCGAGAATTACCGCCAGATCGAGCACTTGATCATCAAAGTCGGGGAGATGCTCTTCGATGAGTACTACGAATTCGCCTGGTCCTACATGGTGATGCGGACAGATCAACTTGCCGCCATTCTGCCCGCACTTCAGAGCCATGATTTCGGAATCCTGATCGAGATCATCTTGGCACTGCGGAATAGATTGGAAAAAAAGAAAGTCGATTGGCTATCCTGGGAAGATCCCTACATCATGGACCGTAATCCTGATGAATTGCGCCACGAACGCGAAAACAGCCAAGAAGAAACAGATAAACGCCTGCGCGGCATGCTGCCCTTCTTTGAGCATTTTCTAACCGTTACAGGCCGTCTCAGCATAGAGCGCGGCTGGGAAAAACCTATCGACGAAACATCCTAAAAGATACATAAATTGTTATCGATAACGGAAACGATAACAATTCATCACGATAGAATTAGGGGGGATTTTTATGAGCAATGTCACCCGTACACAATGACAAAGCACACAATAAACTTGACTTATTCATGCCAATCTGTTATTTTTGTCAGACGATATGTTACCGATAACGGGAACGATAACATAAGGTGTCAATGGCTCGTAACCATAAGATCACGATTAAAGATGTCGCCAAAGCTGCGGGGGTCTCCACACAAACGGTTTCACGCGTACTAAACAACCGCCCTGATGTTTCACCAGATACCCGGGAACGCGTTCAAGAAGTCATCACCGAGATGGGCTACGCCCCCAATGTACTTGCCCGCAGCCTCAGCCGCGGCAGGAGCAACACATTGGGCGTGGTTGGTTTCGGCTTGGGGTATTACGGCTCAACCAGCGTGTTGACCGGAATAGAAAAGAAAGCCAACGAATTGGGATTCTCGTTCATCCTCAGTTTGCTCGACCGTTTCGAAATGGAGAGAGTGGATGAAATCTTGATGGACCTGCTCTCCCGTCAGGTTGAAGGGATCATCTGGGCAGTTCCTGGCATCACAGACGCCCTGCAAGGGTTGCCACAGAGATTGGCGGAAATTCCTATTCCCGTAGTCTTTCTCAATAAAGAAAAGACCAATGACGATATCATAGCTGCCATGGATAACCACCTGGGGGGTCAGTTGGCTACTCAACACCTACTCGATCAAGGATATCGAAATATTGGCATTATCACCGGTCCGCGCGAATGGTGGGAAGCGCAGCAGCGCGAACTAGGCTGGCGTGAGACCATGCTCTCAGCAGGTGTCGATGATCTAGACAATTTGAAAGTAGAGGGCGATTGGTCGGCTGCCAGTGGCGAAGTTGGTCTCCATGCCCTAATCGCCAAAGTGCCCGACATTGATGCCATATTTGTTTGCAACGATCAAATGTCCTTAGGTGTCTTTCAAGCAACGCGACGGTTGGGATTGAAAGTTCCTCAAGACCTTGGGATCGTTGGGTTTGATGATATTCCCGAATCAGCTTACTTCTACCCTTCTCTGAGTACTGTCCGGCAAAACGCTGAGAACCTGGGTGCAGTGGCCGTTGAGCAAATGGCGCAATTCATTCAAGCCCACCAGAACAATCAGGATTTTAAACCAGAAATTAGCTGGGTCAAACCCAGATTGATCATTCGCAAAAGTTCGACAAGAGAATCATAAGATACGAGGAAATTATGGATACGATCACATTAGGTGTTATTGTTGGCAACCGGGGATTCTTCCCCAGTCATCTCTGCGAGACTGGGCGGGCAACCATTCTCAAAGTGTTGGAAGAAGATGGCATCAAAGTTGTCGCTTTGTCACCAGACGCTACCCCGTACGGCAGTATTGAAAGTCTCACCGATGCACAAAAATGTGCTGACCTATTCAAGAAACACGCCGATGAGATCGCTGGTGTTTTGGTTACACTGCCCAATTTCGGCGATGAGCGCGCCATTGCCAATGCCTTACGCTGGGCCAATCTCGATGTCCCGGTGCTTATCCAAGCATTTCCTGATGACGCCGCCAATATGACCATCGCCGACCGGCGCGATTCCTTTTGCGGCAAGATGTCCGCATGCAACAACTTGCGTCAATATGGCATCAAATACACCTTGACCGATTTACATACTGTCGATCCCGAGAGTATGAGTTTCCGTAAGGATTTGCGCCGCTTTGCCGCCATTTGCCGGGTGGTAGGCGGCCTCAAGAATGCCCGTATCGGTGCGCTGGGTGCCCGGCCAACCGCCTTCAACACCGTGCGTTACAGCGAAAAGCTACTCGAGCGCTCAGGAATTTCAGTAGAAACCCTCGATCTCTCAGAAGCCTTTGGGCGAGTAGAGGGCCTGGCGGACGACAATACCATGGTAATCAAGAAGCTAGATGCCATTAAGGGGTATGTTTCCACTGCAGGGATTCCCGAAGATGCCCTGATGAAAATGGCCAAATTTGGCGCTGTGGTAGATGAGTGGATGGACGAGACCCAACTGGTCGCCAGCGCCATCCAGTGCTGGACCGCGATGGAAGAATATTTCGGCGTGGTACCCTGCACTCTGATGAGCATGATGAGCAACCGCCTGGCACCGTCCGCCTGCGAAACCGATATCGCCGGTGTGGTTGGTATGTATGCGCTGGCATTGGCATCCCAATCACCCAGCGCTATCGTCGATTGGAATAACAACTACGGCGACGAGCCCGATAAGGGCGTCATCTTCCACTGCTCCAATCTACCCAAGGATATCTTCGTCGACGAGACTATCGCTTCCGAGGATATCCCTGAGATGGATTATCAGGAGATCATCGCGGGCACCGTCGGCAAAGAGAACACCTTCGGCACTGTGGTCGGGCGAGTACGTACGGGGCCATTCACCTACTTACGAGTCTCCACCGATGACCTCAATGGCAAGATCGTCGCTTATGTTGGTGAAGGTGAATTAACCGACGACCAACTCAAGACCTTTGGCGGCTATGGTGTTGTGCGTGTACCCCAACTCCAAAAGCTGCTGCATTATATTTGCGAGAACGGCTATGAGCATCACGTGGCTGTAAATCTCTCGGAAACCGCCTCAGCCGTCAACGAAGCCTTAGGCAAATACCTGGGCTGGGACGTCTACTTCCACCAATAAGCCGATGAGAGACGAACTTAAGATCAAGCTCAACAAAATAAAAGCTTTACTCACAGCCCACAGCCTGGACGCTTTGCTGGTTCAAAAAGTGGACAATTTTGCCTGGCTCACCAACGGCGCAGCATCCTATGTCAACACCGCCGATAGTATAGGCGCCGCTTCATTGCTCATCACCCCCACAGGACGATACCTGATCACGAACAATATCGAGGCTACTCGCCTGCGGGCTGAGGAAAAATTAGAAGATCTGGGCTGGGAGTTCGTTATTTCGGATTGGTATCAGTCTAAGGATGAAATTGCCCGTTTGACGAGTGGACTACGGTTAGGGAACGATACTGACTTGAGTGGCGCGCTGACTCCCTTACGCGTGACCCTGTTACCCGAAGAGCAGAACCGCTTCCAAGGGTTATCAAAATTATGCGCCCAGGCAATGGATGCTGCCATTCGTCAGGTCAAGCCTGGTATGAGTGAGTTTGAGATTGCCGCCCTACTTGGTGGAGAAACCCAACGACGCGGCGTACAGCCAGTCGTCAACCTGATCGCCACCGACCAGCGCATTTATGATTTCCGCCACCCGCTGCCCACATCGAAAAAACTCGCTAAATATGCCATGCTCGTGCTGTGCGGGCGGCAATATGGCCTGGTGTGCTCGATCACGCGTCTGATCCATTTTGGCCCTATGCCCGAGGAATTGAAGCGCAAAGCGCTGGGCGTCGCCGAGATCGATGCCGCCATGATCTCATCTACAAGACCAGGAAGGACTTTGGGCCAAATCTTCAGCTTGACCCAGGCCAAATATGCAGAGCTGGGCTTCGAGAACGAGTGGCAACGCCACCACCAGGGGGGACCAGCCGCTTACCTTCCCCGCGAATTTGTTGCCTCCCCGGAAGATGATTTCGTCGTCGAAGTCGGTCAGGTCTACGCCTGGAATCCATCCATCACCGGATCGAAATCTGAAGACACGATATTGGTTGGAGCAGATGGCTATGTTATTTTGACCGAAATCCCCGGATGGCCAGTTATCGAAATCGAAATTGAAGGTGAAATTATCCCCCGTCCAGTGACGTTGGAAATCAATTAGCCAACCTCCCGCAGGTTTGGTAGCCTGCGGGAGGTTATAAGGCCGTTTAAAGAGCTTACTATGAATCAGAACGACATCAAGAATGCAATTGAAAGTGGAAAGACCGCCCTTGGCATCGAACTTGGTTCAACACGCATCAAAGCAGTGCTGATTGGCGAGGGTCATATTCCGCTTGCTTCTGGAAGCTACGATTGGGAAAACCAATACGAAAATGGTGTCTGGACCTATAGCCTTGAAGATATTTGGACAGGTTTACAGGAGAGCTACCGCAATCTCAGCAGTGAGGTTTCTGAGAAGTACAACGTCCAACTCAAGGCGATTGGCGCGATCGGTTTCAGCGGCATGATGCATGGTTATATGGCTTTCGACAAGGATAGCTATTTGCTCGCCCCGTTTCGCACCTGGCGAAATACCATCACCGGACAAGCTGCCGATCAGCTCACAGACTTGTTCCAATTCAACATCCCACAGCGCTGGAGCATAGCGCACCTCTATCAGGCGATATTGAACAAGGAATCCCACATCAAGGATATCAGCTATCTAACAACGCTGGCAGGCTATGTTCATTGGAAACTAACGGGGATCAAGGTGCTGGGTGTTGGCGAAGCTTCGGGCATGTTCCCCATCGATAGCAAAACCAATGACTACGACGAATCCATGTTGGGATTGTTCAACGAACAACTCGCAGCAGAGAACATCCCTTGGAGGACTCAAGACATTTTGCCGAAAGTCCTCGTTGCAGGAGAGACCGCAGGAAATCTCACAGAAGTGGGCGCAAAGCTGCTCGATCCCACGGGGGGACTACAAGCAGGCATCCCCCTCTGTCCGCCCGAAGGTGACGCGGGCACAGGCATGGTAGCGACCAACAGCGTCGCGGTTCGAACGGGCAATGTGTCTGCAGGAACCTCTGTCTTTGCCATGATCGTGTTAGAGAAGGCCTTGTCGAAGGTGTATCCCGAGATCGATATGGTGACGACACCCACCGGCAAACCCGTGGCCATGGTTCATAGCAACAACTGTACGACTGATCTCAATGCTTGGGTAAACCTGTTCCAGGAATTCACCACAGAGCTCGGTGTGGAAATCAGTCAATCCAGGCTGTTTGAAATGTTATATCAACAAGCGCTCAAAGGCGATGCGGACGGCGGCGGAATGCTAGCCTACAACTATTTTTCAGGCGAACACATCACGCATCTAGAAGAGGGACGGCCACTGTTCGTCCGCACACCCGAAAGCACCTTCACGCTGGCGAACTTCATGCGCGTGCACCTGTTCTCGGCGCTCGGTGCATTGAAGATCGGAATGGACATCCTTTTCGAGCAGGAGCATGTGAAGATCGATCAGATCCTAGGGCATGGTGGCTTCTTCAAAACGGAGGCTGTGGGTCAAAAGATCATGGCCGCGGCAATGAATGTCCCCGTCTCTGTAATGGAGACCGCAGGCGAAGGTGGTGCCTGGGGGATCGCCTTGCTGGCATCCTATTTGCTTCACATGGAAAAAGGAGAATCCCTGGAGACCTATCTCTCGAATAAGGTCTTTACCGGGGAAGACAGCACGATGATGGTCCCCAATCAAGAAGATGTGGCTGGCTTTTTGGCCTTCATGGAACGCTACAAAAAGGGACTTGTCATCGAAAGAAGCGCGGTGGAGGCACTCCGCGATTGAATGCGCCATGGTAGGAGCAATGAATTTACAAACAAAAGATTCAACTACTATGAGACCAAGACACTAAGAAAAAACCTTTGTGGCTTCGTGACTTAGTGGTACAACGAAATGAAACCATGTTACTGAAAGCGATCCGTGAAGAACTAGTAAACCTCAACCAGGCTCTGCTTGAGAATAACCTAGTGGCCTGGACGAGCGGCAACGTCAGCGCTCGTGATCAGGAAACTGGGCTGGTGGTGATCAAACCCAGCGCCATCAAATTTCCTGATTTAACGGCTAAAACGATGGTCGTAGTTGACCTTGAAGGCAAAGTGGTCGATGGAGATTATAAAGCCTCATCCGATACAGCCTCGCACTGCTATATCTACCGCCAAATGCCCGCAGTGGGCGGCATTGTCCACACCCATTCTCGCTATGCTACCGCCTTTGCCACCCACGGCCGGGAGATTCCTTGTATTACTACGGCGATGGGGGATGAATTTGGCGGCGCCATTCCCTGTGGAGGATTTGCCCTGATTGGGGGAGATGAAATCGGCCGGGTTGTTGTGGAAACGCTCAAAGACAGCCGCAGTCCGGCCTGCTTATTACAAAGCCACGGCGTTTTTGCCATTGGTCCTACAGCAGAAAAGGCCGTAAAAGCCGCGGCGATGACGGAAGACAATGCTGCTATCGCCTGGACATCGCTCACAATGGGCACTCCTTTGACCATCGCCCCCAACGACATCGATAAGCTCTACGACCGCTATCAGAACGTATACGGACAAAAATGATGAAACCTCGCGATCGCGTCGAGATGGCGCTCAACCACGAAGTGCCTGACCGCTGCCCAATGCAAGTCAGCTTCACCCCGGAATTCGCCGTCCGCTTGCGTGCAGACATGGAACTCCAAGGCAAAACGGTGCACAATCCCCATGGCGGCGGCAATACGTACGAGTTGGAACGCGCCCTAGGTGAAGATATGCTGCTGACCTCAGTAGGTTGGGCGAATTCGTATTATATGGATGACAAAGCCTATACCGATGAATGGGGCATCGGCTGGGATGTGAAGGCCTATGAGACTCCCTTTGGGGTGGGCCATTATACTGAGATTGTCAGCCACCCTCTGGCAGAAAGTACTGCGATCGATAGCTTCCAACCACCAGACCCCCTGCGACCAGAGTTATACGAAGCCTCCGAGCAGATGATTCGCGATTTCAAAGACGATTACTGGATCGTAGGCGTGACAGTTACGACTATCTTTGAGACCGGATGGGCTTTGCGCGGTCTCGAGCAGATGCTCATGGATATGTCTCTCGATCCAGATTTAGCCAATCAAATCCTGGATATTCCCTTTCACTATCATCTAACAGCCGCAAAAAAGCTGGTCGAGATGGGGGCAGATATGATCTGGACAGGTGATGATGTCGGCGCGCAGGAAAACATGCTCATCTCGCCCCAGATGTGGCGAGAGTTCTTCAAGCATCGCATGGCTGCGTACGTTGCAGAACTAAAGACCATTAACCCCAACGTCAAAGTGGCCTATCACTCAGACGGCAACGTGATGCCCATCATCCCAGAGCTAATCGAGATCGGCATCGATGTACTCAATCCCATCCAGCCCGCCAGCATGGACCCGGCCGAAATAAAGAAGCAGTTCGGCGAAAAGCTGTGCTTTTGGGGCAGCATCGACGAGCAACACACCCTGCCCTTTGGTTCCGCCTCAGATGTACGGGATGAAGTGCTCGAACGCTTGAAGACCATCGGGAATAGTGGCGGCCTGATCTTGGCGCCCACCCACCACGTCCAGCTCGATACACCCCTGGAGAATTTTTGGGCGATGGTCGATACGATAACAAATACACCCTATCCAAGAAATCCTTAGGATTTCAAACGAAGCTATTATGGCAAAACCTAATCCACTCCAGGAACGTTGGTCTCTCGAACTCGAAGGCATGCCGCAATTCGATATGGCCATGCAGCGCGTCGATGCCTGGTATCAGAACGAGATCATCGACCGGCCGCCAATCCGCTTTCAGGCCCACAATGCCTTCTTGAACGCCGCTACTGAAGAGATCGAGAACCTCTCGCGCGCAGAGAAAAAGGCCTGGTGGTTCGATGCCGAGTTGCAAGTTGATCTATTCGTCAAATCGGTTGAGGGACGCCGCTTTCACGGAGAAACTTTCCCGGTTTTCTTCCCCAACCTGGGGCCGGAAATCTATGCCGCTTTCTATGGCGCCCAGCTGGTGTATGGTGAAGTCACGTCCTACGCCGAACCGCTAGTCAAAGATTGGGACGATATTGACCTTCCCAAATTGGATATGGAAAACGAGTACTTCAAGACCATCGAAGCGCTCACTCACCATGCCCTCGAACGCTGTGAGGGATTATTCATGGTCGGATATACCGATCTGCATCCCGGCCTGGATTGCGCCGCCGCCTGGCGCGATCCTCAGAATTTTTGTCTCGATTTGTTCGATAACCCGAAAGGTGTCAAACAGTTGGCGGAGGTGGCAATAAGAGATTACGAAATGATCTTCGATCACTTTGACGCCATACTCAAGGCTAACCAGCAATTATCTGTCAGTTGGATGGGCATACCCTCATTTGGCAAGATGCACATCCCCAGTTGTGATTTTTCAAGTTTGATTTCGCCTGAATTTTTCAATGAATTTGGGCTGCCCATCCTGGAACGGGAAGTCAGAACGATGACGCACAACATCTTCCACGTGGATGGTGTTGGCGTCGCCAACCACCTAGACGCGATCTTGAGCGTACCTGAAATCCACGCTTTGCAATGGGTTCAAGGTGTGGGTGACGATTACCCAATTATGCAGTGGGTGCCCTTTGTAAAAAAATACCAGGCGAAGGGGATTCCCATGGTCATAGATCTGGCCATGGAAGATATTGATGACTTCATCAATGTGATGGATCCCCAAGGTTTGTTTTTATGGGTAGCAACAGAGAGCGAAGAGCAAGAGATAGACATTCTCAAACGCATCGAAAAATGGTCGTGACAGACTTTCGCAAGCTGTTGTTCATAAAGTCGCCAATTGGCATGAGGAGGTGCTGATGGACTGATGAGAAAACGAATACTTAACTTCACTCGTATCACACAAGACAATATATAAGGAGATAGAAAATGAAGAAACTGTATTTGCTATTTGTTGTTGCCATGATTGTGGCGCTGGCCTTCCCCACCGCCGTATTCGCTGACTCACATGAAGATGATGAAGATTGGTGCTCCGACACGAACATCGTTTTCTTCCCTGGCGGATCCCCCGGCGGCCCCTTCGCCACCGTGGTTTATAACGGCGCTGTGCAAGCAGCCGTTGACTTAGGTGCCAACGTCGAATACGTCTGGTCCGACTGGAACCCTGAGAAGATGATCACCCAATTCTCCGAAGCAGTTGCTACTGGTCCCGATGGCATCGCTGTTATGGGTCACCCTGGCGATGAGGCTTTCCGCCCTCTGGTTGAGGATGCTGAAGCTCAGGGGATCATCGTTACCAGCATGAACACCCAACTGGCCGGTTTGCAGGCTCAGTACGCTTCTGCTGGATTTGGCTATGTTGGCGCTATCCTGTATCAGGCTGGCTATGCCCTTGGCGCTGAATCCGTTGCCCGATTCGGTCTCCAAGCTGGTGACCAGGCTTTCGTCTGGGGTCTCTTAGCACAGGCTGGCCGTGGGGAGCGCACTCAGGGTGTGGTGGATGCCCTTGAAGAAGCTGGCCTCGAAGTCCTGTACCAGGAAATCGACGATGCCACCAATGCTGACGCTGCCGCTGGTGTTCCTGTATTCGTGGGTATGATGTCCGCCAATCCTGATATCAAATTGGTTGTCACCGACCATGGTGCTCTGACTGCCACATTGGAGACCTTCCTCTCCAGCGCTGGCCTTGGTCCCGATGATGTCCACGCGGTTGGCTTTGACCTTTCCTCCGCCACAGTCGCAGCTGTTGAAGGTGGTTGGACCGACTTGGTTATTGACCAGCAGCAATGGCTGCAGGGTTACATGTCCGTTCTGCAAATCTGCTTGACCCACAACTACCTGTTCACCGGTTTGCACATTGATACCGGCGCTGGTTTCCTCCACTCCGACAATGTTGCCGCGCTGGCTACATTGGTTGAGCAGCAGATCCGCTAATTTAGTTTTCTACCGCTGGCTGTTTTTCACAGCTCGCGTTTAGAAAAATGTTGTGAGGGCTAATTGGCCTCTTTCCTTTCCTCGAACACCGCCGCTTCATTGCAGCTGACCCATACCAATTAGCCCTCCTCCATAATGATAGAATTAGGCAAGTAATTCAATTTTTGCTCAACATTCAGCATAGCCATTATTCATATGATGCTTATTACGACAGTAACACCGTGAAAATTACCGATTTTTGGGGGTAGCAGCGGTGCGCTGCACCGCTGCTACCCCCAAAAATTCGAGCTTCTCGATTGCAATATAGCACAGTAATAGGATACTATTTATAGATATTCAATCCTGGATAAACTTTGGAGAAAACTCTCATGGATTATCGACTAGAGTTAAACAATATTTCAAAATCATTTGGTGAAGTCAAAGCTCTCCAGAACATAAATTTTCAGTTAGGCCAGAACGAAGTCGTTGGCTTGCTTGGAGATAATGGCGCTGGGAAATCGACCTTAATCAAGATCATTACTGGATATCATCCACAAACCTCTGGAGAGATTCTGTTCAATGGCCAAGCGGTGGGGAATTTGACAGTTCCCAAAGCGCGGGCGTTAGGGGTAGAGACGGTCTACCAAGAGCGAGCTCTGGCTGAGCTTCAAACCCTGTGGCGCAATATCTTCCTCGGGCGCGAGTTGAGCAACTCTTGGGGCTTCATGGATGTAAAGCAGATGAAGCAAGAAACCCACCGTTTGATGACTCAATCGATGGGCTTCACCTCCGCAGCAGTCACTCCCGAATCCAAAGTTGGCACGTTTTCAGGTGGTGAGAAACAGGGAGTTGCGATTACCCGGGCACTCTATTTCGATGCCGAGATCATCGTTCTCGACGAGCCAACTATGGGGCTTTCACTCAAAGAAACCGAGAAATTACTCAACTTCGTACGGGATATCAAAGAAGCTGGAAAATCAGCAGTGTTTATCGATCACAACATCTTCCATGTTTATTCGGTTGCTGATCGTGTAGTGGTTATCGATCGTGGACAGGTGGCAGGTGAATTCAACACTGCTGACATTAGCCTGGACGAATTGATGGACAAAATGATCAAGGTTGCAGAAACCGGCAGCATCGATTAGGAGTTATTATGAGTATTCAAGATAACACAAAAACACCAGAACCATATCAAGATACCTTCAGCCTGGGAAAATTTGCCCGCAGGAATGGAACTCAATTAGGTATTTTTAGTGTCTTTATTGCATTATGGATATTCTTTATCGTGATGGCTCCACAAACCTTCACGAGGTCACAAATCTACTATGCCTTCATGTCTACGATCCCCTTCTTTGCCATGATGGCCATGCCCCTTACGATGGTCGTGATCGCTGGCGAAATGGACCTCTCATTCCCGTCCATTATGGCCATGGGTCTGATCACCTTCATGATGACCTACGATGCCACCACAAATGTCTGGTTAGCCTTTTTGGCTGCGTTGCTCACCGGCGTTGTTATC
Source organism: uncultured Anaerolineales bacterium (assembly GCA_964458115.1). Taxonomy (GTDB): domain Bacteria; phylum Chloroflexota; class Anaerolineae; order Anaerolineales; family UBA11858; genus NIOZ-UU35. The sequence goes on from CAYWIC010000043.1 coordinate 16,604, forward strand.
GGTTGGATCAACGGCATCATCGTGGTCAAATTTGGAATTCCTTCCCTGGTCGCTACGATTGGTACTCAATTCTTCTGGCGCGGCGCGGTGCTGGTTTTAGGGCAGGGTAGGAGCGGCACATTGGTATATACCAAAGAGACATTCCTGCACCCAATGTTAGTTGGGAAGATCGGGGAGAAATTCCCCATGCAGATGATCTGGCTGATCGTCGTTGCCGGGCTGATCTGGTTGCTACTCAATCGACACAAATTTGGCGCCCACATTTACCTGATTGGAGACAACGTCAATAGTGCCGAACTAATGGGGATCAACACCGGACGCACCCGCATCATGGGCTTTGTTCTGGTTGGTTTGATCTCTGCCTTCGCTGGTGTGGTTGCCAGTCTCCACGTAACCTACTTCTGGCCAAGCCTGGGTGAAGGGTACCTGTTGCGCACTTTGGCCTCAGTCTTCTTAGGCGGAACATCAGTATTTGGTGGCGTTGGCACGATCTTCGGAACATTCATTGGAGCGTTCATCATCGGTGCCATCGAGGCAGCTACCGTAGCCATCGGGTTGACTGGCTTCTGGACTCAGTTGATCTATGGTTTAATCATCGTATTATCGGTGATCATGCACACATACCTGAGAAAACGCGTGGAGTGACTCACTCTCTTCAGGTGGGTTGCACTCCCCAAAGATTGTCTATGCTCGATCGAATCCTTGCTCTTTGGCGCGCTGCCAGAGAGCATGGTTATTAAAGATGGTTTTTTTGGAATACAGGGTGGGGGCTCCGCCCCCACCCTGTATTCCAAAAAATTTCCTCGCCGAACTGCGTAATTTCCAAGACTATAGATTCTTCCCGTGAAAAAAGGACTGATCTTCGATATCAAAGAGTTTGCTGTCCATGATGGACCAGGCATCCGCACAACGGTTTTCATGAAGGGATGTCCGCTGCGCTGCTCTTGGTGTCATAACCCCGAGGGGCTTTCACCCCATCCTCAAGTGTTTCAAACACCCTCGGGCAAACGGATTGCCGGGGAAGAATACTCCCCAAAGGTACTAGCTGATTTATTAAACCAGCAATCCAGCTTCCTTGCAGAAAACAAGGGCGGTGTCACATTTTCCGGCGGTGAACCCCTCCTCCAGGCCGACTTTCTCATCGAAACGATCAATCTTCTTGATGACATTCATATTTTGCTCGATACAGCCGGATTTGCCGACAAGGCTGATTTTGCTCGCCTGGCAGAGCACGTCAATTTGATATACTTCGACATCAAAACCTTGGATAACGAAGTTTTTCAACAGTACTGTGGCGGTGATCTGGAAGTAGTTCGGGCGAACATCGACCAAATGACAGAAATCTCTGTTCCTGTCGTAATCCGCGTGCCTCTAATCCCTAATGTAACGGATAGCGAGGGGAATATGCTCGCCATAGCGCGTATTGCGATTGAATTGCCCTCACTGCAACGCGTCGATTTGCTGCCCTATCAGACGTTGGCTGGCGCAAAATACCCCTCCGTTGGAATGACGTATGATCCCGGTTTTGACGAAACACGCTCTCCCCAAATACATGCTGATATTTTCGACGAATCGGGAATTCCCTGGAAAGTGCTATGAATGCACGCTTGAAAAATTTACGTCAGCGAGTGCGCGAACGCCAGCAGGCTGTCGAACGCACTACACCATTACCGGATGTGTGGGCAGAGTGCGAATCTCGAAATCTGAGTTGGATGCAGCGCAGCGCCCATCGCACGCGGCGCATGTGTGAAGCCGAACGCCCGGTGATTTGGCCGGAGGAGCGCATCGTTTTCACTCGCACAATCCCTGGTGTTCCGCCAATTTTTACAGAACACCAAATTGGAGAATTAATCCAGGGAAACACATTGCACGAGCTCGGTCCCATCAGCAATATCTGTGCTGACTGGGGAGCCGTGCTGGCTGATGGTTTGCTTACCCGCCGACAACTTGCTGAGAGCGCTCGCCAGCTATTCATTGCCGATCCTCAGGTAGTCGAATTCCTTGATGCGGCTATCGACACCATCGATGCTGTTTTAGGGCTGGCCTCTTGCTATTCGGTAGCAGCCCGTGATATGAGGCGCGACGAGCTGGCAGAAATCCTCGATCGTGTTCCCGCTCATGCCCCGCGCACATTCTACGAAGCCTTACAGTCACTGCGTATTATGCACGCTGTAGTATGGATGAGCGGACACTACCACGTCGGGCTGGGGCGCTTCGACCAGTATATGTGGCCTTACTTGCGGTCAGACATCAAGGCAGGTCGGCTCGATATCCCAGATGCAGAAGAACTCCTGGCCGATTTCTTCATCTCGCTCAACAAAGACAGCGATCTGTACCCCGGCGTACAGCAGGGCGATAATGGTCAATCGTTGATGCTCGGTGGGGTCACACCCCAGGGGGATGATGGGGTCAACGAGCTGACGTTCATGGTTCTGCGCGTGGCGCGAGACTTGAGCATGATTGACCCTAAGATCAATCTGCGCATCTCCGCCCAAACCGATCTCGATCTACTCAGCCTGGCCAGCGAACTTACGCGCAAAGGGCTAGGCTTTCCACAGTATTCCAATGACGATGTTGTCATTCCAGCTTTGGTCGCTCATGGTTATGCGCTGGAAGATGCTCGCAACTACACAGTCGCTGCATGTTGGGAGTTCATCATCCCTGGCAAAGGCATGGAAGTCGTAAATATCGGAGCAGTCTCATTCCCATATGCAGTCGATCAGGCCATTCGTGTTGGGCTTATAGAGGGCGATAGTTTCGCAGAGATTTTGCAGCGCACGCGCGCCAATATCCAACAGCAAGTCGAGGCGCGTGTTTCTGAATACCGGCAGCTCTTTTTGCCACCGGCACCCTATTATTCCGTTTTGATGGAGGGCTGCCTAGAGCGCGGCCTCGATCTTTCGCAGGGGCTGAAATATAACAATTTCGGGTTGCACGGTGCTGCATCTGCCAACGCAGCTGACGCGCTCGCAGCGGTCAAATACTTCATTTTCGACCAGAAAACCTTGGTACCTGCCGAGTTGCTGGATGGGCTGAATGTGGATTTCGAGGGGTACGAAGCCCTACGCCAAACATTGGCCCATAAGGCTCCCAAGGTCGCTAACCGTGACGCCTTGGCGGATGAAATGCTGGTCTACTTATTCGACACCTTTGCAGATGCTTGTGAGCAACAGTCCCCTAATCCTAGGGGTGGGATCGTACGTCCGGGGACGGGCTCGGCAATGTATTTCGTCTGGCTGGCGCGCGGTGCCGAGGGGATGCGCGAACCCCAGGTGGGTGCCACCGCCGATGGGCGCCGATCCGAGGATTTCTTCTCTGCAAATCTGGCTCCCAGCCCTGGGTCACGCGCCGATAGCCCCCCAAAGACGTTCGAATCATTCTCCAAAATCGATTATCAACGCATCTACAACGGCGGCCCGATGACCATTGAGCTATCCGATTCAGTCTTTCGCGATGAAGAAAGTATCCGCAAGGTGGCTATGTTGGTACGTTCATTTACTCGCATGGGTGGACAGCAGTTACAGATCAACAGCCTGAATGCTGATGTTTTGAGTGAAGCCCGTCAACACCCCGAACAATACCCAAATCTGATTGTGCGGGTTTGGGGTTGGAGCGGGTATTTCTGTGAATTAGCCCCTGAATATCAAGACCACATCATCCAACGATTTTTCTATGCATCAACCAATTGATCGCTTGTCTCTTTGGCATAACTATGATATCCCCCTGAGTACCCATTTTTAAAGTTAGAACTTTTGCGGTTCGACGAGGAAATTACTGGGAATAGGGGATGGGGCTTCGCCCCTACCCCCTATTCCCACTTCAAGTGCGTAACTCCTACCATTTTAGAAGGATTCATATGCAAATTCTCCAACGAAAGTCCCTAATAGAAACAGCGTTCGTGGACAGGTTTGGCTCTAAGCCAACAATATTTGTCCAAGCCCCAGGACGGGTGGACCTGATGGGCAGTCACACCGACTACAACCTCGGCTATGTCCTTACCCAAGCTATCGATCGTAACACCTGGATCGCAGCCAGGCCACGCCTGGATAGGGTGGTGCGCGTAGCCTCTCTTAATATCGATGGAGAGTCTCAATTCGACTTGACCCAAATCGAGCACGACTCCGTCAACCCCTGGACAAACTATATTCGCGGAGTTGCAGATGTATTCCAAAAAGAAGGCTATGTGCTCACTGGCTTCGACGGCCTGGTCCATAGCACAATCCCTTTTGGGAGCGGACTGAGCTCTTCCGCGGCATTAGAAGTTGCCACAGGCGTTTTGTTCGAAGCCTTGTCAGATTGGGAAATTGACCCCGTTCAGATGGCGATTTTTTGCCAGCGCGCCGAGAACGAGTTTGTGGGGATGAATTGCGGCATTCTCGATCAATACTCATCGGCCATGGGAGTTGCGGGCAACGTCGTACTCTTGGATTGCCGGTCAATAACCCATGAGATCAAACCTATTGCTCCCGGAGTTCAGGTGATGATCTGTGATACCAAAGCGAAACGTGCCCTGACGGGGTCAGAATACCCCGAACGGCGTTCGCAATGCGAAGAGGGGGCACGTATACTTGGTACATTCTATCCCGAAATTCGCTCTCTCCGTGATGCTACTTTAGATCAATTGGTAGTTCATAGAAATGATCTGCCGTCAGTTGTGTACAAGCGTTGTCAGTTCATCATCGAAGAGAACCAGCGGGTACTGGATATCGCTGACGCTCTCGCGGCTGGGAGTTTTGAAGATACCGGTCAGTTAGCACTGAAATCATTTGCCGGGGCGCGTGATCTCTATGAAATTGTCTCTGACGAAATGATTGCTATGCGAGATGCCATCATGAAAGCTCAGGGAGTCTACGGTACGCGCGGCGCAGGGGCTGGCTTCGGTGGCTGCCTGGTAGCTTTTGTCGAGGAAAGCCAAATCGAGCCCTTTACCGAGATGGTTCTCCAGGAATATGCCAGACTTACAGGCATCGAAGCCGATGTCTATCCGGTTCAAGCCTCTCCAGGTGCAGGAATACTAAATATTAAAAAATAACCCCATAATAGATATAGAATTTACGCAGTTCAGCGAGAAAATCGCCGGAAATAGGGGGTGGGGGGGAAGCCCCCCCCCCCAATTTACAGGGGACAAACGTAAAGTGGGTAACATCAAAGATAATAATATTAAATACCAAAAGTAATTTTTAT
>CAYWIC010000043.1:21797-33620 GCA_964458115.1 uncultured Anaerolineales bacterium
ATAACAATAATAAATTCCCCCCCCCCCCCCCCTCACCCCCCCCCCCGGGGGGGGGGCCCGCCCCCCCCCCCACCCCCTATTTCCGGCACACATACTTCAAGTGCGTAACTTCAAAGATAATAATATTCACTCCCAAATGTCATTTTGAGACCCCTGCGGGGTCGAAGAATCCCAAAATTCCAAGTTTGCAAGCCATCTAATCAGGGGTTTTTTCCGTTTTGCGGCTCGAAATGACAATCATTTTCTTTCCGAAGCACACACCATACCCCCAAATCTGAAATTCATCTCGTGAGTTCCCAGAGACCCCTACAACATCTCCAACAGTTTTTCGTAAATGCTAGTAAAATGTGAATGTCAGCTCTTTGAGGAGCGACATGGTAAAAAAAATTACTGAGAATAACTCGGAGGATACTATGGCTGATGTAATTGATTACAAGATTTATGGAGACGATTTGCAATTGGTCGAGATTGAACTTGACCCCGGTGAGGGTGTTCGAGCCGAAGCAGGCACGATGACCTATATGGAAGACGGCATCGAAATGCAAACTGGTACCGGTGGCGGTATTTTCAAGGGACTAAAACGCATGGTCACCGGCGAGAGCTTCTTCATCACCACCTTTTTGAACAACTGGTCAGGGAAGCAGCACGTCGCTTTTGCGGCCCCCTATCCTGGCAAGATCGTGGCCTTCGACCTGGACCAGTTCAATGGTCAGGTGCTGTGCCAGAAAGACTCATTCCTCTGTGCGGCCCAGGGAACTGAGATCGAAGTTGCTTTTACAAAACGCCTGGGCGCTGGCTTCTTTGGTGGTGAAGGGTTCATCCTGCAGCGGCTTGTTGGTGATGGGATGGTCTTCACCCACGCTGGGGGCACAGTCATCGAGAAGGATCTGGCAGTCGGGGAGTCTCTGCGCGTAGATACCGGTTGCCTGGTGGCCTTTGCTACCACGGTGGACTATGACATCAATTTCGTGGGGGGATTTACCAATGCCCTCTTCGGAGGCGAAGGTTTATTCCTTGCCAAACTGACTGGACCAGGAAAGGTCTACCTGCAAAGCCTGCCCTTCTCACGCCTAGTAGATCGTATCAAGCGCGGTATCACCTTCAGTCAAGGTGGAGGTGAACAACGCGGCGTTGCCGGTATTGGTGGGGATATTCTGAAGGATATTATCAGCGGGTAACAATCTTTATAATTGGAGAATAGCCATTGGACGCATATGCGTATAATGGCTATTCTCCTTTCTTTGCCTGCTCCCAGAGAGCATCTAACTCATCCAAAGACATCTCACTCATATCAAGATTTTGCTCGCGCGTAGTCGCTTCAACGCGGGCGAATCTTGTTTTAAAGCGTTCGTTGGCTTCTCTTAGAGCACTCTCAGCGTCGATATCCAGCCATCTAGCAAGATTGACTACAGAAAAGAGCATATCGCCCATCTCGGCAGCGCGGGCATCATCATCAGGGGCTTGACGAATCTCTTCAACTTCTTCGCAAATCTTATCAATTACCCCCTGGATATCTGACCAATCAAATCCTACTCTTCCAGCGCGTCCCTGGTATTCTTGGGCCTGAGACAAAGCTGGCAAGGCTATCGAAACGCCATCCAGTAACCCCTTATCAATTTCTCCATTGGCTTTACGCTCTTCGGCTTTGAGCTGCTCCCAGTTCTTGAGCACGGCTTCTTCCCCATCGACTTGTAGATCGCCAAAAACATGCGGATGCCGGTAAATGAGCTTGGCGCTGATATCACGGATGACATCTGTGCTGTTGAAGCTGGTCTCGCTTACGATCTGCATCAGCATAGTGAGCACCAGCAGAAGATCACCAAACTCCTCTTGCATTTTCGCACTATCACTAGCATCGATGGCAGCTAAAAGTTCATAGACTTCTTCCATCAAGTGAGGTCGCATCGTTTGGGGAGTTTGTTTTTGATCCCAGGGGCAACCCTCAGGTGCGCGGAGATGGGCAGTGATCTCCTGCAAAGATTCAAATGATGTATGCGGACCAATTGGTGGTAGATATAAGGTTGTCAGCATTCCGATCTGCGGGCTGCGGTCGATCTCATAGAGGTTGACTTCTTCGACAATGATATCTTGTGTCCCAGCCCGATGAACCAAACGAACCGGATGCTCATCGGGGTAGAGATTCATCAAGGTGAGTTTGACTTCCGAGGCGATATGGCAATCGTAGATCTGCGCGACTAGCGCAGGCGCGTCGGGAGGGAAGGGTGGATGATGATCGTCTATCAATGACAACGCATCGACAATGGTAGCCTGTGGCAATGGATCTATTCCCAAGGATGTAAACGTCGGTTCGAGGAAACTGAGGCCCTCTACAACGTAGACCGAAATTCCCACCTCTTTTGCCCGGCGATAAATCTCTGGGGCAGTGGATTCAGCTACAAAAGGATGCCCTGGAACTGCATAGACGACTCCTTGAGGTTCACGTCCCAGTTCGAGAATCTTATCAACAATTTCAGCATACACGTCTTCAAACGAGGCGCTATCCTCATACAGATGATCAAAGGTGTGCACCTGGAGATGGTCAGGGAAGCCCTGCACAGCGGGGTGTTGGATGGTGCGCAGGTATATCTCAGAAGTGTTATCCAAAACCTGCCAAGCTTGGCGAGTAAGCAGATCGGAAGAGCCAGGGCCAAGCCCGAGGAGGGTGATTCCAGGAGATATCATAGAGGTATTTTAAATGCAAAACGTAATTCGCAACACGTTTTTCAACGCCTTACGAATTACGTCTAATTCTTCATTTCGAATTAACGCTTGGTGTATGTCGGAGCCTTGCGGGCCCGCTTGAGACCAGGTTTCTTGCGCTCTTTCTCACGCGCGTCTCGGGTCAGGAAGCCGCCTTTTCGCAGAGCAGATTTGGATTCGGGATCCATGATCACCAAAGCACGCGCCAGGCCTAATTGAACGGCGTCAGCTTGCCCGGTAACTCCGCCTCCCTTAACCAGCACGCTGATGTCCAACGAACTGCGGGTACTCACTGTCTCGATCGGGCCAAGAATGTTTTTTACATCGCCAAGGCGCGGAAAATATTCTTCGAGCGATTTCTCATTGATAAAAAATTCGCCCGAGCCGCTCATCACGCGCACACGTGCTGTACTAGCCTTCCGGCGTCCGATTCCTTCATAGTATTGTTCTGCCATAATTACTCCTCACTCGAAGGTAAAACTTCTTCGATGGGCTTTGGATTTTGCGCTTCATGGGGATGATCGGGGCCAGCATAAACTCGCAATTTCTTCATCAGTTTGCGCCCATATCGATTGTGAGGCAGCATACCCCAAACCGCTTTTTCGATCACGCGCTCTGGATGCTTCTCGAGCAGGCCTCGCAAGTTGATGGACTTAAGTCCACCAGGGCGGCCACTGGTTCGATGGTACATCTTGTCATCTAGCTTGTTGCCAGTTACTCGAATACGTTTGGCGTTGACAACCACGACGTAATCGCCAAGATCAACACCAGGGGTGAATTCGGGTTTATGTTTCCCCAGCATCACCGTCGAGATCTGTGTTACCAGGCGGCCAAGTGTTTGATCGTTGGCATCAACAAGAACCCACTCGCGTTTAATATCTTCAGGTTTTGGATAAAACGTTTTATACACGGTCTTACACTCCGTATGTTTCATTCTGAAAAAATGGTGTGCGCAGGGCATACGTATGCACGCTCGCACGCACACCATTTTTTCGTTAATCCTATGTTATTCTCGCGGATAGGCTACTTTCTCCAGAGTGAGCCCCTGAGGGGGCGCCAAGCCTTGGATGGGTGAGCCATCAGGATTTTCCAGATAATTGATGATTTCGTCGATTTGGAGAAAACCCTGGCCAACTTTTACCTGCACATGAACCAAACGCCGCACCATATGATAGAGAAACGCATTCGCTGTCACCACAAAATACAGGTGGCTACCGGCTTGATCGCGCTGCCAACTGGCGGCGATTACTTCTCGGACTGTGCTGGCACCAGTTTTCATGGGGCTACCAAAGGCAGCGAAATCGTGTTTGCCAATGAAAATGTCCGCGCTGGCCATCATCTGATCCACATCGGGAATTGGCCAGACTCTCCAAGTGTAACGTTCTTCGAGCGGGTTTCGGACAGGATCCAGGGCAATCGTGTATCGATAACGACGCCACAGCGCATCAAAACGGGGATGGAACTCTGGGGCGCATTCAACAAGATCACGAACCGAAACATCGCTTGGGAGAAGCGCATTGAGCGCATTCCTCAAGTCCTGCGTGGGGTGGCGCCAGTCCATATCAAAGGCCAGCACTTGTCCTGTAGCATGCACACCCGTATCGGTGCGCCCGGCCATCAATATCGATTTGCCCACCCAATTCAGCTTTCGCAAGGCATCTTCAACAACACCCTGTACCGTGCGGACCTCACGCTGTCGTTGAGATCCGTGGAAATGAGTGCCGTCGTAGGCGAGAATAACTTGGTAACGTACCATTGTAGCGGTCAATCGTCAGCTGCTAGCAGTCAGCTTTCTGCTGACTGCTCTGCGCTTACCGCTATTCTTCCACTAACTCTAAAACTACCATTTCAGAAGCATCACCAAGGCGGGGACCCATTTTAACCAAGCGGGTGTACCCACCAGGACGGCTTTCGTAACGAGGTGCGATCTCATCAAACAGTTTCGCAACCATCTCCCTGTCACCCAGGCGGGCGGCAGCTATCCGGCGTGCATGCACTGCAGCTGCGCCTTCCTCACTGTTGCCACGCTTTGCCAGAGTGATCAATTTCTCCGCCGGTCCGCGAATGTGTTCCGCTTTGGCGCGCGTGGTTTCGATGCGCTCGTATTCGAAAAACTGTTTGATCATCGTCCGGCGTAGTGCCATCCGCTGACCTTTACTACGGCTAAGCCTCTTTCCAGCTATCTTATGTCGCATTTCTGCTTACTCCAATTCCAGGTCTTCTATGGTCCCGTCTTGAAGATACCCTTTATCAATCATATTACCTTGTAATTCAATAAGGCTCTTCACACCAAAATTCCGGATTGACAGGACTGCATCATCACCTTTATCCATCAATTCAAGGATCTCACCAATATTCGTGATCCCGGCGCGTTTCAACGAATTGAACACACGCACAGAGAGATCCAAATCCTCGATGGGCGTTTCAATGATCTCATCACCCAGGCCTTCATCCTCAACCTGTTCTTCCACCATGACAGCTAAGGACTCAGCGCTGACACCAGCCAGATGCTGTAAATGCTCCATCATCAGCTTCGCGCTGGTGCTGAGCGCAGCCTCAGGCTCAACAGTGCCGTCCGTCCAAATTTCCATAGTGAGCTTGTCATAATTGGTGCTCTGTCCAACACGCGCAAAGCCAACGTCGTAGTTGACGCGCTTTACCGGGTTGTAAATAGCATCCACAGGCAACTCACCAATGGGAAGACGACCGGTGCGATTTTCTGCGGGAGAATACCCCCGACCTCGCTGAACCGTAAACTCGATCTCCAATGGTGCATCACGATCGTCCACAGTGAACAGGTAAAGCTCAGGGTTGACAATTTCAACCTCAGGTGGCGGAATGATATCCGCTGCGGTCACTTCACCCGTACCGTGCACTTCAAGATGCATCCGTGCTGTATCCACTTCATGGAGGATCATGCGCAGCTTTTTCACCTGCAACATGACATGGATGACATCTTCTCGCACGCCAGGGATATCGCGGAATTCATGATGAATATCCGTCACGCGAACTGATGTCACAGCAGCACCTTCCAAGGAACTCAATAACACCCTTCGCAATGCATTACCCAAGGTGAGACCATAGCCGCGCTCCAGCGGGCTAATTGCATATTTGCCGTAATTTCGAGACTCAGCTTCTCGCTCGATTTTCGGCGTAACCAAATTACTCAATCCCAACACAGGTCACCCCTCCCGTTCTAGTATTCGAGGTTTCGTGTCGATTAATGTCACGATTTCACTTACCGTCGTGAGTAGTACTCAACTATGAGCTGCTCATTCAAGTTTCCGTCTATCTCGAGGCGCTCAGGTAAACGTATGACATCACCCGTCAAAGCCTCTACATCACGGTTGACCCATTCAGGGACGGTTCGATCTTCAGCAACAGAGCGAAGATCCTTGAAGTAGGTTCGTTTACGAGAACCTTCTCGAACGGCGACAATATCGCCGGGAGAAAGCAACATGGAGGGCACATCGGTACGACGACCATTGACATTAAAATGCCCATGTGTCACTAAAACACGCGCCTGCGTGCGGCTACTGGCGTATCCCATGCGATAAATTACATTATCGAGGCGGGATTCTAGAATTTGTAGCAAATTCAGACCGGTCAGGCCACGGCGCTGAAGCGATTCCTCATAATATCGACGGAATTGTCGCTCCATGACGCCATAAATACGACGAGCTTTCTGTTTCGCTCGCAACTGTCGAGCGAAGTCTGACTCACGGCGGCGGCGGAACTGTGCAGTTCGTCCATGCTCTCCAGGGGGGTAACCCCGGCGCTCGAAGGAACACTTGGCTGTGTAGCAACGTGCTCCCTTCAAGAAGAGCTTTTCGCCTTCTCGCCGACACAACTTACAAACGGGCCCACGATATCGTCCCATATTTCAATCCTCTATTTTTTTCCTTTTTATTTCAAACTTAAACGCGGCGTTTCTTTGGTGGTCGACAACCGTTGTGAGGCACTGGGGTCTTGTCGGTTATCGCAGTAACCTTAATTCCCATCGCCTGCACAGCCCGGATGGCTGCCTCGCGGCCACGACCAGGGCCGTTGACAAACATTTCAGCCTCGCGCATTCCCATATCCATAGCTAATTTGACGGCATGTTCTGCCGCCAACCGTGCTGCATAGGGAGTGCTTTTACGAGAGCCCTTGAGACCCATGATCCCAGGGCTGCCCCAGCAAACCGTGTTGCCTTGGGGATCTGTAATCGTCACGATCGTATTATTGAACGTCGCGTAAATGTGCACCTGTCCGGCGGACAAAGTGCGCTTGGTCTTTTTGGCGCCTTTCTTACGACGCGCTGAACCTTTTTTAGCCATACTACCTCGCACTCAATTCGATTTATTTTTGTGCTATTGTTCCAGGAACAGACAAACTACAGACCGATTGCCACGGGGAAAAAAGGAAGGATCCCTTCTCGATCGGCAGACTCGTTCCACGGCATTTTTGTAGATACCCAGGGGGATGCACCCTATCTGTAGTTTTGAGGGGTCTACAACGAGGGTGAGGCATCTTGTTCCTGGAGAGCTACAAACCTATTTCTTCGCCACACCTCGGCGTCGGCCACGACCTGCCACAGTCTTCTTGGGTCCCTTGCGGGTGCGCGCATTAGTACGCGTCCGCTGACCTCGAAGGGGCAAGTTTCGGCGATGTCGCATACCTCGGTAGCTCCCGATCTCGATCAGGCGCTTGATATGCATCTGCGTTTCACGTCGCAAATCACCCTCAACCTTGTAATTCTGGGTAATCGCTTCGCGTAGGCTTGTTACCTCAGTGTCCGTCAAATCTTTGACGCGCTTATCCGGGTTCACACCGGTAGAGGCCAATAACTCGTTTGACCTTGAACGGCCAATGCCAAAAATATATGTTAATGCTACTTCGACCCGCTTATCACGTGGCAGGTCAACACCTTCGATACGTGCCATAATTCTTATCCCTGTCGCTGCTTATGCTTCGGATTCTCACAAATTACGTACAATCTGCCTTTGCGCTTCACAATTTTACATTTCGCACAGCGCTTTTTTACTGATGCTGATACTTTCATTTTTGCCTCTCTTCCGACCAACGAAATCTCACTCGCTGGTCTAAGCCAAAGCCTTGATTATACTAATCTTTATTACTACCGTCCAGAACTTTCTCTAACGGAGTCAGGATTAATGGGCCATTCTCAGTGACAGCAACAGTATGTTCAAAATGCGCTGTTAGAGAACCGTCCGCCGATGTCACTGTCCACTGATCAGGTAAAACGCGTGTTCGGAAAGTTCCAACCAAGAGCATTGGCTCAATTGCTAAAGTAATTCCTGGCCGCAGCACGAGGCCTCGCCCAGCTCTACCATAATTCGGCACCTGGGGTGCCTCATGCATTTGTCGGCCTACTCCATGTCCGCTGTATTCTCTGGGGACATGGTAGCCATGGCCTTCGACAAATTTTTGGATCGCCGATGAAATATCGCCAACCCGATTTCCAGACCGCATCTTCCCGATGCCAATATATAATGCCTTCTCGGTAACGTCCAATAATTTCTCGGCATCTTTGGAGATCTCTCCAACCCCGGCCGTGAAGGCTGAGTCAGCAATAAAACCATTGAACGTTGTACCACAATCAATCGAGACGATGTCTCCAGGTTGCAGGTCCCTGTCGCTGGGGATGCCATGCACCAAGGCTTCATTGATGCTAATCGTCAATGTTGCCGGATAAGGATAAGGACCCGGGTATCCCTGAAAGGTCGGCGCAGCCCCATGGTCACGGATGACCTCTTCGGCAGCCTGATCTAAATCGGCTGTCGTGATACCAGGGCGGATCATCTGCCTGACAGTATCCAGCGCCAGGGCGTTAATTCGCCCAGCTTCGGCCATGATCTCGATTTCTTCTTGAGTTTTTACGACGACATTTCGTTGCCAAACCATAATCGTAATCCTACGCGTCAGAGAGAGCAGTCATGATTTCTTCGAAGACCGCCTCAATCGATTGATCGCCATTGATCGGCACCAAGACCCCTCGTTGCTGATAATATTCAATCAGCGGTCGAGTTTGCTTAGAATAGACTTCTATACGATTGGTCACTGTCTCGACAGAGTCGTCCTCACGTTGATAAAGTTCAGAGCCGTCGAAATCACAAATTCCGGGATTCTTTGGCGGGTTGAACATTTCATGAAAGATATGTCCCTGAGCACGGCATGTTCTGCGGCCAGTCAGGCGCCTGACGAGCTCTTCAGCAGGAACATCGATACAAGGGACGGTATCCACCTGCCCCTTGTCGAGTTCGCGGAGCATCGCATCGAGTGCCTCAGCCTGGGGTGCAGTTCGCGGAAATCCATCTAGAACTACACCTTTCGCACAATCGGGCCGGATAATCCGCTCACGGACCATGGCAATTGTGACATCATCGGGGACAAGTTCACCACGGTTGATAAACGCAGCAGCATTAATACCCAGTTCAGTCTGCTTCCGCATATTTTCACGGAAGAGATCACCAGATGAAACGTGTGGCACTCCCAACTTCTCAGACAGGGCTTTCGCCTGCGTGCCCTTCCCAGCCCCGGGAGGGCCAAGCATCACAATCTGCTTAGCCATATCTAATACCTTTACCGTACTAACAAAGCCTCATCGTACCCATGCAGCTTGAGCTCTGCATTGATATTGAAGAAGGTATCACGCACAACACCAACTACGATCAACAATCCTGATGACGATACCAACAAAACACCTGTGTTCTGACCCAATGGCAAGACCAACCCAACCAAGAAGGGCATGATCGCCACCATACCCAGGAAGAAAGCACCTGGGAAAGTGATGCGCCGTAACACTCGTGTAAGGTATCGCTGCGTAGGTTCACCTTTGCTCACTCCAGGGATTTGTGCACCAGAGCGCTTCAGGTTCTCGCCATAATTCTGTTGAGCGAACAAAACATCGGTATAGAAGAACGCAAAACCTACCACAAAGAGGAAATAGATCAACCAATACCAGCTGCTGTTACCGCCAAATACATTCTGGGTGCCTAAGGCCAGGTTCGCCACCCAGGCAGTTTCCGAGTTGACAAAGAAACCGGCAATGATGGCTGGGAATGTCAGCAAAGACTGGGCGAAAATGATCGGGATCATGCCCGCCATGTTTACTCGCAAAGGTAAAGTACCCTTTACCGGCATCGACATGCGACGGCCAACGCGTCTCCCTGGATACATCACAGGGACATTACGCTGACCCTGTTGAACATATACGATTACGGCGATGATGAGAATTGTGATGACGATCATCGAGGCAAACACGAACCAGCGTACGCTAGGGTCAGTATAGGCATCAGGGTTCAAAAGCTGAGCGAAGTTCTGCGGAATGCGCGAAACAATTCCGGCAAAGATCAACAGCGAAAGACCCTGGTTGCGGATACCGTATTCAGAGATCAGCTCACCCAACCAAATAGCGAACATGGTACCAGCGGTCATGCTAAAGATAATCGCCAACGAGGGCAGCAGCGAACTCCCGCTGAACCCATAGTTATCGATGATAGGCACTCCACCAGCAAAGCTGCTAAAGATACGAATCTGTGAAACTGCCTGTAGAGCCGCCATAGGCACCGCCAGCACATAGGTCCACTTTTCCATCCACTTCTGGCCCTCGCGGGGGTCATCTTCCATACGGCGCTGTAATGCCGGGATCACTGGCACCAACAACTGCAAGATAATTTGAGCAGTAATATATGGGTACACGCCCATCGCCATCACAGAGAAGTTGGCTACCGTACCTCCAGAAAGCAAGTCCAGAATTCCCACCAGAGTTCCCGCAGCACCACCACCCGAAAGGATCGCGGATAGAGCAGCACGGTTCACACCGGGTACAGGTACTTGAGCAGCTAACCGGTAGATCACCATAATGCCAAGCGTGATCAATAGTTTTCGTCGAATGTCTCGGGCTGTCCACAGATATCGCCAAGCAGACCGCTTCATATAAGGCTCCTTCTACGCCTACAATTCAATGATTTCAACACTACCGCCAGCAGCTTCGATCTTGGCGCGAGCGCCCTTGGAAACACGGTGAGCGCTGACTTTAAGTGCCTTTTCGATCTCGCCTTCACCCAAAATCACCACTGGATTGTGCTCATCTTTCAACAAGCGTGCTTCAGCCAATGTTTCGGGGGTGACTTTGCTGCCTTTCCTGAAGCCACTCAACTGATATACGTTGACCTCGTTATAAATAACACGGAAAGGCGGAGTAAAACCACGCTTGAAGGGCAAACGGCGGAAGAAGGGCAGGTTGCCACCCTGATGCATCAGAGAGGTGCCCCCGCCTGTGCGAGCTTTCTGACCTTTGGTGCCGCGACCAGCAGTTTTTCCTTGCCCGGCCGAGATACCTCGCCCAACTCGTTTGCGCCGCTTTTTTGCCCCTTCGTTTGGCTTTAATTCATGTAATTTCATTTTCTACCTACTCTTCAACACACACCAGGTGGCTGACCTTTTCGATCATACCGCGGATTACTGGGGTGTCCTCTTGCTCCACAGTGTGATTGAGTCGGCGAAGGCCTAAGGCGCGTACAGTGCCTTTTTGGCGTTTTGGATAGCCGATCGGACTCTTCACCAAGGTAATTTGCAGCACTTTGGATTTCTTTTTCTTCGCCATATCTCTATCCTCGATCCCAGAACGGTAAGACCCGTTCAACCGGGACACCTCGCTCTTCAGCAACCTGTTGAGGTGTTTTCAACTGATCCAGCGCATCCATGGCAGCATAAACGACATTCAAATCGTTATCGCTACCCAGGGATTTTGTCAGAATATTCGAGATACCAGCGGCTTCCATAACAGCACGCACGCCACCACCTGCAATCACACCTGTACCAGGTGAAGCGGGTTTGAGCAACACGCGTGCGCCACCAACTCTGCCTTCAACCGCATAGGGGATGGTCGTGTCGAAAATTGACACACGGTGCATATTCTGCCGGGCTTGCTTCATTGCTTTACGAATCGCATCAGGTACAGAGTTTGCTTTTCCGGTACCGACGCCCACCTGACCAGCATTATCACCCATCACGGTAGTAACGCGGAAAGAAAAGCGGCGCCCCCCTTTTACAACAGTAGCGACTCGTCTAATTTCAATTACGCGCTCATCAAATTCTTTTTCAGCTTGATAATTC
>CAYWIC010000044.1:0-33552 GCA_964458115.1 uncultured Anaerolineales bacterium
GTCTCCCGTGCGGAAGCTCGCTCCAATGATGGCCGCAAATCCCGATAGCCGTACTTGACCGTCGCAGTCAGGTCTGCGTGGCCAGGACGAGGGGTCGTGAAGGGCTCTATATCCTTGCCGCGCCAGCGCTCATGATTGAGATTCTCGATTTGTAAGGCGATAGGAGAGCCAATTGTCACGCCGTCCATCAACCCGCTGGATATTATTACGCGGTCGCGTTCTAGCTTCATGCGTGGCCCAGAGCCATATCCGTGCTGACGGCGAGCCAACTCGTGATTGATCTGTTCAATATCTAATTCTAAACCAGCAGGGAAGCCTTCCAGGATGGCCGTCAGAGTAGGTCCGTGAGATTCTCCAGCGGTTAAAAATCGCAATCTGCTTGAAAACATGATTTTCTCCTCAATCGTTCAACGTTCAAATGATTGACAATGAACGAATTCTCTCCATGGCTTCGTTTATGCGGTCGATGGGCTGAACCAAAGAAATCCGCATAAAACCTTCTCCACGCGCTCCAAATACCGTACCTGGTGCTATGGAGACATGCACGTCTTCTATCATCTGTAATACAAATTGGTCCGCGGAAAAGCCATCTGGCAAGGGGCACCATATATAGAGAGATGCTCCCGGAACTTGAGGATCGAAGCCCATATCTAGCAACGCTGTGATGACGATATCGCGCCGTTCCTGATAAACATTGTTGCGTGAGTGCAACCACGATTGATCTCCGGTCAGCGCGGCTACAGACGCCTCAGTCACTGGCAGGAAATGGCCGCTATCGGCAAGGGTTTTGATCTTGAGCAGCGCGGCCAAGGCTTCAGCTTGCCCGACGGCGACACCTGAGCGCCAGCCTGCCATATTGTGGGATTTGGAAAGCGTATTGAACTCGACGGCAATCTCTTTGGCGTCGGATACCTGTAAGACGCTAGGAGCATGGTTGCCGTCGAACATTACCTGGATGTAGGCAGCATCGTGACAGAGCAAGATCTGGTTGCGCTGGCAAAAATCTACAGCTTTTTTAAAAAACCCAATATTAGCTACCGCAGCGGTGGGATTATTTGGATAGTTGAGCCAAAGGATTTTGGCTCTTTCCACTATTTCAGTTGGAATAGCCCATAGATCGGGCAGGTACTGTTTTTCGGGAAGCAAGGGTACCCTGTAGGGTTCAGCTCGAGCGAACAAAGCCCCCTGAGCATAGGTCTGGTAACCGGGATCGGGAACCAAAACTACATCTCCCGGTTCTAGGAGTGCCATTGAGAGATGGAACACACCCTCTTTTGATCCCAATAAAGGTAGGATTTCATTATCTTGGTCCAGCGAAACCTTTAGGTCGCGCTGGTACATCTGCGCCCATGCCTCCCTGAGAGCGGGTGTGCCGCGGTGGGATTGATACCCATGACAATCCTGCTGTTTAGATGCCTGATTGAGTGTGGTGATGATGTGGGGAGCAGGAGGCATGTCTGGTGAGCCGATGTCCAGGCGGATGATATCTGCCCCTGTCGACATCAACTGGGCGATCTTCTCATTGAGCGTGGCAAAGAAGTTCACTTTAAGTTGGGCAATGGGGTGGTTTGGGGATTGGGCAGTTGAAGAATTCATAGATTGCTCAGAGCTGCTTTCATCATCACTTGGCGGGGCGCTTCGAGACCTGTCCAACGTTCGAAGGCCAGGGCAGCCTGTTCGACCAGCATTCCAACCCCTGTCATGCCTGCTAACCCGGCAGCCTGCGCTTGTTGAACGAGTAAAGTCTCACGGGGATTATAGACCAGATCATAAACAACGGCATGATCCTGGAAAGGGACTCCTTCCGGCCAGGGAGATTCATTGAGATAGGGATACATTCCAACGGGTGTTGTATTTACAATTAGTGACCAGTGACCAGGGTCCAATGGCCAGTTATCCGGAAAGCTTACATTCAACTGGTTTTTAAACACTGAATATTGATCACGTATCTCAAAAGCTTGTTCTATCCTGCGGGCAGTTATTGTGACAGAGTAACCGTTTGTCAATAAAGCATAAATTACTGCGCGGGCACCGCCACCGGCGCCTAAAACAAGCGCTGAGTGCGATGCGCTTTGTGCACTCAGCTCATTGCTTCTTGCTAACTGCTGTACATCTACCCAAAATCCGGCCGCATCCGTATTATCTCCGATCAACATATCGCCCGCCTGGTAAACCGTGTTCACTGCACCGATGGCTTCAGCTGTGGGGGTCAATTCATCAAGTAAAGGGATAATATTCTGTTTGTGAGGGATGGTGACGTTCAGACCGTGGAGGGTGCCATACCTTAGTTGGGTAAATATATCAATCAGTCGTTGTTTCCCGCCCGGGAGATGATGAATGGGGTATAAGTGGTATGCTCCTGCTAATCCGAGGGATTTTAGCGCGGCGTTGTGGATTTGGGGTGAGAGGCTGTGGGTGAGAGGGTATCCAATGAGACCTAGCCGGTAGGCTCGACTATTGCTCGCAGCACGGTGTACGTGGATCGTTTGATTCATCTCAACCGCTCCAATACATCGAAGAACTCAGGGAATGTTTTTGCCACACAGCTGGGGTTTTCAATTTCGAGGCCAGGAACGCGTAAACCAATCAATGAGAAAGCCATCGCGATGCGGTGGTCATCGTATGTGTGAACGCTTTTAGGTTGTAAATTCTCCGTTGGATAAATTGTCATCCCATCGGAATGCTCTTCGACCTGCACGCCCAGGCGGCCCAATTCGACACAGGTGGCCGCAACACGGTCGGTTTCTTTGAGCCGCGATGTTGTAATTCCGCGAATGGTTGTGGGCGACTTGGCGAATGGTGCGATAACCGCAAGGGTCATGGATGTGTCTGAAATGTCGGACATATCTACATCGACTCCGTGTAAGCGCTCAGGGCCAGTAACTCGAATGGCGTGCTTCTTTTCTGTCACTGCGCAGCCCATCTCTCTCAGAATGTCAAGAAATGCAATATCTCCCTGACGGGCAGCTCGGCTAAGGCCGGCGACTTCGACCCAGCCCCCGCAGATGGCCGGTGCCGCGAAGAAATAGGAGGCTGCCGAGGCGTCGCTTTCAATGGGATATTCCCCCAGGGCTTGGTATTTTCTGGGTATTACTCGAAAAGATTCGTAGCCATCCCTTTCTATACTCACACCAAAATCTTCCATGACACCTATGGTCAGATCGATGTAGGGCTTTGAGTGCAGAGGACCATCAACGTTTATCTCGACAGCATCTTGTGCATAGGGTGCCACCATCAGCAGACCACTGAGAAATTGACTGCTTACGTCCCCACGTATGGATGTCTTCCCACCCAGGAGGCCATGAGCTTGAATGCGAACAGGAGGACAGCCTGCGGGGGTCTCGACTTGCGCGCCTAAACAGTTTAAGGCGGTGACCAGTTGGGCGATAGGGCGCTGACGCATGCGCGCGACCCCATCAAGCCTGTATTCGCCCTGGCCCAGAGTCAGCATGGCTGTGAGAAAGCGAGCCGCTGTTCCGGCATTACCGATTTTCAAGTCAGCCTGCTGGTTGGGGATTACTCCACCGAGGCCGGATATTGTAATACTTTTGTCGTCGGGTTCTAGGTTGATATCCAACCCGAGTGCCCGCAGTGCTTGCGCAAAATAATGCGTATCATCTGAAAACAAGGCGTTCCGCAAGATAGTGACGCCCTGAGCTAAAGCAGCTACCAGCAACGCGCGGTTGGTGTGGCTTTTCGAGCCGGGAACTGCAACACGCGCAGCCAAGGGCTCGGTGCGGGGAGTGATGGTCAACTTAGGGATGTGTGCCAGACTCATTTCCACCTCTCAGGCCTGAATTCCAGTTAGCTGGGCCTTATGACTCGCCCCAAGGTCGAGATGGTCCCTCAAAGAATCGTAATCGCCTCGGGCGAGACAATCCTCGAGATCATCCAATTGAAGACGAAAGCGCGTAATGGCCTCTAGGATTTGGGCGCGGTTGGATTCCATAATAGGCAAAGTCACCGAGGATGGGCTGCTTGCCAGGCGTGAGGTGCTTCGAAAGCCAGGACCTACCAGGTGGGAGGCTTCGGTTTCGGTACTCAGCACCAAGGCAGTTGCCAGCAGATGGGGCAAATGACTGGTAGCGGCCACCCAACTATCGTGAGTCATTGGTCCGACCCACAGCGGTCTGGCACCGAGAGAATACGCCAGTTGGTCGGCGGTCTCTCGGGCGCGCTCGGTGGTTCGTGCCAGAGGCGTGAAGGCAAAAGGTGCATCATGGAAAAGATTTCCGTCAGCATGGGCGATACCACCTACTGCCTTTCCGCACATTGGATGCCCACCAATTGGCTCGAAACGAGAGGGTAGTTCATTCAGCGCTTTGCAGATTTGGGTTTTGGTAGAGCCGACGTCCAGGACAATGGCTGGGTTGGGTGTATACTCTGGAAGACGTGAGATAAATTCGAGGATCACTCCCACGGGTGCGGCCAAAATGATCAGATCGGCATGGGGTAAGATTTCCGCGGGATCAGCAGAAATCTGATCGACGATTTCATTTTGGATGGCCAGAGCATGCGTAGCAGGGTCAAGATCCACGGCCAGCAGAGATTTGCAGCACTCACGCAAGCCCAAGGCCAGCGACCCACCCATCAGGCCAAGTCCAACGATAGCGACCCGGGTGTTGGCAAAAAAGTCGGGATCTTCCATTGGAGATCTCTAGTTCACCGCGGTTGGCATGGGTTGTGGGTTCAACTTGCGACCCATGGCCTCAGCAATGGATTTGACTTCGGTGACCAACTCTGCGAAGCGCTCTGGCTTGAGCGATTGCCCGCCATCCGAAAGGGCTTCATCTGGATTAGGGTGTACCTCGATGATCAGTCCATCAGCCCCAGCGGCGATGCCGGCTCGAGCGATGGCGTTCACATATTCCCAATGGCCGGTGCCATGGGATGGATCGAGGACAACGGGCAGGTGGGTATGAGATTTGAGCACGGGGATGGCGTTGATGTCGGTGGTGTTACGGGTGGCGGTCTCGAACGTGCGGATGCCGCGCTCGCACAACATGACGCGCTCATTGCCATGAGAGAGAACGTATTCAGCGGCCATTAACAAATCATCAATGGTGGCACTCATGCCACGTTTTATGAGCACTGGGTGGCCGCTTTCTCCAACGGCGTGCAACAGGGCATAATTTTGCATATTCCGAGCGCCGATTTGCATGACATCCGCATATTGTGAGACCAGCGCAACTTGCTCGGGTGCCATGACTTCAGAGACAATGGGCAAGCCCGTCAACTGGCGAGCTTCTGCAAGCATTTCCAGGCCTTCTTCACCCAGTCCCTGGAAGGAGTAGGGGGAAGTGCGTGGTTTGAATGCCCCGCCCCGCAAAGCGTGAGCTCCGGCTTCGCGGACAGCTTGGGCGGCTTCGATGATCTGACTGCGGCTCTCGACTGAGCAAGGCCCAGCGATCAGCAAGACCTCTCCAGGGTTGACATCCAGCCCATTCAGCGGGAAGACTGAATCTTCAGGATGAAATTCTCTCGAGGCCAATTTGTACGAACGCGAGATCGGTACTACGCGATCCACACCTGCCATTAAGATGTATGCATCCCGGTTGATTGGGCGCCCATCACCGATGGCGCCGATTACGGTTCGTTCAGCACCGCGGGAGATATGCGCTCTCAGCCCCTCTTCCTCGACACGGGCAACGACGGTGGCGATCTGGGCCTGGGTAGCTTCGGTTCTCATTATGATCATCACAGTTCACTTTTCCTTTTCTAGTAAAAAATAATTATCAATTCATAGACGTTGAAAATAGGGTATGCGGGGGTGCAAACGCTCTTGCCTACCCCAATTCTTGGGAATCTTTTGGTTTTAGATCTGGACGTAAAGCGGATGCTTCACCCAGATAGACATGTTGGATTGCAGATTGGGCGTATTCTGTATTCCAATGTATCAGGACTCTGATGCAGCCTGGCAAACTCCCCGGCACAGGAATTTCGCTGGCGCACATCAGGGGTACCTCAGACCATCCAAGTTGACGCGCAGCTTTAGCGGGATAGGCGGCGTTCAAGTCGTTGGTGACGGTGAACAGCGCGCTGGCAACGTCCTCCGGTTTCAGCGTAGGATTTGCCTCGAGAATTGCAGCTAATAATTCGCGTGTCGCGGATAAAATGGCTTCTTCCTGATTTGTGCTGGCGATCGTTGCCCCGCGAATTCCTCGAACGGGCATCGAAATCTCCTTTGGTCCCCAAAAATGGGGAAATAAAAAAAGCGAGGCCGTTGGGCCTCGCTTCTCGTTTGACTGTTATATACCTCTCGTCTACTTAAGCACCACCAACGGCGTCCTTGGGTTGGGAGCCGTAAAAATAGTAGTAGCTAAAAAAGCGAACCAAGGGTTGGTTGTTCATATTGGACAGAATTTTAAGGGCTTGGCTGGATCGTGTCAAGGAGAACTTTGGTTATGAATGATATCTTGCTCGTCGCTATTCGCCGGATCCATGCACATACTTGAAATTCTTGGGAACTCCTTGGCGGAGAAAATCACAAAGTTCTACGCTGAGTTGTTTCTCAGATTCACGATCTTCAGGCATGGATAAATGCATTGATTTGTAGAGATCAAAACGGTGCAGGTCGAAGGCAGCTTGAATGCCAATACCATACGCTAGTGCGGCGGCCAGACATGATTTGTACGACATCCAAGAAAATAAGAGATGAACGACAACTATAAAAAGCCACCATCCATGATTGATTAACAAAGCCAATGTAATTATCGCGGCAAGAAAGAACACCACACAAAATCGGGCCGCGATATCTAATTGGTTGCGATAGTCTGCAATCATACTGGCTAAGCGGTCTGAAATGAGTGGGTACAGACGCGGCCACACAACGACTGAATCAAGACCATATCGTTTTCCTGCTAGATCTTCGGCTGCCCGGAGCACATTTCCAAGGGCAGTAGGCATCAGGCGATCTTCTGCTGGAAAGTACTGGCGCAATTTTTCCCCAGCTGCCAGCATCTTATCTTTTGCCTGCTCATCGATTTCTTCGAGTGATGTCCGAGAGATCTGTGAATCTTGTACGAGAGCCATTCTATGCCGATTTTGGATTCTTATCCCAAGCGTCCAGATGAATTTCGCAACCCGAGAGTTCCCCCAATAGCCCTCCAGGATTTTTACTAACCTCAATTGTAGGGGCTGAAATATTAGAGCTATGATCACGATTGCAATTGCGAGATATATTCCCTCTGCTGCATCGAGTTCAGCAACATGGGCTTGAATCCTATTCATTTTAGGAGATAATTTTGGTGCTCCACTCCAAAATAGGGTCAAAATATATAGGAATAGAGCAGCGCTGGGGAGTATGTTTACCAACGAAAAACGTAATCCAAGTTCTTCGATACTTGATTCGATCAAGCTGCCAAATTTCATTCTCGTATCTCCATCGCAGTATTTTTGTGCATCGGACAATATTGGCGATTATCTTCATCGAAACTTACTACTAACAATCGCTGCTCACAGCCCAATTGGGGACAGTATAGTTCGATGATTCGGAATTCACCACTGCCGGGAAGAATGCCATGGTCCCCAATACCAACACCTTTGGTTGTAGAATCGACAAAAGTATATAGATCGGTTCTAGTCAGGTAACCGATTTCATTACCTTGAGAGACAACACGAACAGATTCGCGTTCGTCATCCTCACCAAAGAATTCAATTAGAATCTGTACTGCTTGCTCAGCAACCCTTTCATCGTCAACTGCAATTGTGATGTCGATGGGTTTATAAAATGATGATTTTTCACTGGCCATCCCCATCAATTGTTCAAATTTCGACATGGAAAACCTCCTTTGGGATCTTACTGGATAGAGCGAAAAGCCCACATTTTGGGTCTTTGGGAAATGTGCTGGGGGATCACTCCGGCAAAATCTTTTGAACCTACTTATTCTATCGTCAAAAATCTCGAACCGGTTATATAGAATGCTGCCCAATCATAAGGGTGACTGAAGGGGTATTCTTCTCCGTTGCGTATCTTTTGAGTTGCTGCCTCAATCGCGAAGCGAGCTCGCGAATCTTGGAGATTATGACGCAATCCTTTTAGGCGTTTGACGACATCCTCCTTTGCCATTTCTCGAACCAATCGCGCTGCATCTCGGACAATTCTGACGATGTTGATTTCCGTTGACGAACTAGCAAAGAGTTCGTAGAAAATGTCTACATAGATGGCGGCAAGAATTTCAGAGACTGGCCACAATGTGCTTACAATAATTGGGACTCCTGCAAGTTGGAGTGCGGCGGGTAAACCGGCGTGTTCATCGATGACGGCACTTAGCTGGCCGCTACCAGATTCGCAGGCTGATAGAAAGGCAAGCTTGCAATCGCGCATTGTATCATCTACCATAATGTCGCCTACGGTCCACAATTCCGCCATCATGGCCAATTGTTCATTTTCCATACGCCACCAAAAAGTGCCATCTTCAGCGTATTCGAACCACCTTTCCTCTACATATGGAATTATTGATTTCAATTGATAGTATACTCGACCAAGATCGGGAACATCAGCATATCTCTCTCTTTCCCCCATTGAATTCCAATTCAAATCAGCAGTCCCAATCTTGGCGAAAATTTCTTCCTCTAGCGACAGCAGGCGCTGAAAATCTGGATGAACGAGTAAACAGGATTGCGTAGGTTGTATTGCATTAAAAAGCCCATGTCCACTAAAATGGAAAATTGGTATTCCAGGCAATATTTCATTTAATGCTGTTTGCGTAGCAGCATCTTTTTCGAGATGATGGATCTGTACATCCAAAGATGATAAATGGGTCTGGATCGATTGAGCTTCCGCTTGTGAAATGGGGAGGTCGAGGATGGGATTCGAAACTACCAATGCAGCTTTCTTCTCGAAGCTGGCTGGAGCTTTCGATTCTCGAAAATGGGCGGCGCTGGGGGAGATAGCGATCTCGTAATTCTTCAGGCTTGGCAGTGCCCAGAAGGGAAGGATATGGAATAAGCGGTGAGGGATTATGTGGAGATGGTTTATTTGATAGGAGTCTATTTGGGAAACAATTGGTTTTCCGATCACTTTATCCATATCCGAAAGGTAATCAGACAGGATCTCACGAGTATCGCGATCAGTTTGTGCACCCGCGACTGCGGCTAACCAACCCCTTTTATCCTCCCCAACGATCAATGGGCGCAATAACTCATATGACCATTCTTTCAAAATGGTTCCAAAAGTGGGGCGTGTTTCATCTCCTGGGAGTATTATGATCAGGATAACCCCCATGAAATGCTCTCCGATAATTACCAGGGCTTCATCCGGGTCGAGTGATGAAGATAATTCAAGGATAGTAGGAGGCTTGATGACCTCAGCCGTCAGTCCTGGACGAGCTGTCCGGTAAGCTTCCAGCACACGGGTATGCAGCGAAACCATCTCACCAAGCTTGTCAAATGGCTTTTCCTCGATCAATCCATCTAAATTCACCAGTACCCCACGAGAAAGGGCGTGTAAGGCTCTTTCCAAATGCAGTAATTCTTGACCCTTCTCCGTGCTTCGCAGGGCTGCCCGGTACCGTAGGCGCAAACTTTTTCCATGCTCTAAATAGTAAATCGCGTCATTCCATTGGCCTTTCGATGCGTATGCCATTGCCAGATTGGTGATTGCCCGATTGAATTTATCGCCGGAGTCTTGAATGTTACTATCCTGAACTGCGGTAAGATAGCGCTCCTCATAATAGGGGATGATCGGTTCTAGAATTTGGATCGCTCGATCATATTCTTCGAGTCGCAGGCGTATCATCCCTTCGAAAAAACAAGCCTGATGATAAAGATCACCCTGGGGGTCAAGACCGCGAGCAGCTTCAGCAAAAAGATCTGCAGATTCTGCGAACTGGTCTAAGGATTCTTTCACCATAGCCAACGGGACAAGGTACTTCGCGACAATTTCTGGGGCATGGTCTCGAATTTGAAGGTAGATCTGGTCTGTTTTTGCAGCCCATTTCTGAATATTTCCCCGATTCCCTTGTTCACGGCTCATGATTGCCCGTCTGATGTAAACCCCCATCTCGGCTCCTAAATACTCGAGTGCGATATCACGATCAGAACAATTCTCTGTAAGCTGTTGCCCTGTTTGGATTAGGTCCAATTCCCGTTGTGGGGATTCTAATCCGTACAGTAATAAGGTGCGTAAGGCAAGCAATTGGCTTTCAACGTCATTATTTACTTCGCCAAAATGCAGAAATCGAAGTAGATAGTAATGGGCAAGCCCTTCATCGCGTTGAGGATGCCCGTTTGGTAGAGACAGAATTGACTGAGCCAGCAACCTTCCAAATCGGGAAATAAGTTGTTCGGATCGCAATATGGCATCTGTTGCAGCCCTGCGACGTTCATCTTCATCAACTTGCTTGCTGTGTGATTTGCCCGTTAGCCAAGTGAGAAAGATGTGGTTCGCCTCTTCAGCCAATTCGATTAAGTGCGGGATCGATGATCCAAAATTTTCCGCTGCATTGCTGATATGAGCAACAAAACGAGGACCAAACCGCAGAACCAATTCTGCGATTTTTTGCTGACGTTCTTCTGCAGACTCTATCGTCGTCAGCTCCATAGCCAACCTGGCGTGCATTAGGTCTTCATCTTCATCAATTGGAAATTCTTTTGTATCTGTAGGGTGGGGGGAGGGGAGCGCTTCGTTTGATTGCAAATATTGAAGTGTTTCTGGATTAGGTGCCCCGGTTGCTTCTAGGCGATTGCGAGCCTGGAAAAGCTGGATTGCCCAAATCGTTTCTGGCGTGACCTTGCCTTCAATGCTCCCAGAATAGTAGCCAAACTCAGACAACCGTTTTTGAAGTTGTACGACAGTATCATAATCTATCTGTATTTCTTGTCGAGTCATGATCGAACCTCTCTATGCAGAAACATTAATTGTCTACACTGCGTGAGGGCATTCACTTATTTCGATTTTATTGAGTTGTGGATATTACGCTGTTAAGAGTCCCCCATTTTCAACGGATTGCGACAGCGTTGGGAGTGTATCGATTATACAATATTGTGAATAGGACTACCACAATGAGTTGAAGATCTCCGAGAATCCCAAAAAATGATAGGTTTTGGGAAGTTTTCATTCATTCGAACACTAGACCCAGATAACGCAGCTATCCAAGTCCAGTGTTCGATAGATTATTCGTAGGCCAATACTTCACGGATCGTCAGGCTGGCTGCGTTACGGGCCGGCAAAATACTTGCCACCACAGAGAGTACTAGAACAGCCACCAGCCAGATAAGGAACCCCTGGTAGGTGAAGGTTAGAGGCATTGGAGAGCCTAGCATGGCTTCGCTAACGATCTTCAGTAAAAAATGGCTGATCGGGAAAGAAGCGAATACGGCGAAGAACCATGTGATCAGGCCGATGAAGCCCCCCTCGATAACGACCGACTTGATGATCTCACCATCTACAGCGCCGATGGCGCGCATCACACCGATTTCGCGCGTTCGTTCCAGGACGTTCATCCCCATAGTGCCGGTCAGGCCGATGCTGCCGACAAATGCGGTCAAAAGTGCCATCAACAACAGGAAGATGATCAGAATGTTGATGCCCTTGGCAACCTGCGAGCGGGTGACTGCTCCGGCCTCGACTTCATTGACCATGAAATTGCGGTCTCGTAGATAATCATCCAGTTCCTTGCTAATCTGTTCTTGTTTTTCGATGTTGTGCGCGCTGGTAACAACTCGATAAGTAAGCGCTTGATTTGGGATGTTGAGTTCGTTAGCGATAAAATCATAATCGGCATAGGCCAGCGTGTCGTCGATCATACCTGAAAAACGAAATACACCCACGATGGTCCAGTCTTCTTCTTGTTCGTCTGGGGTTTCCACTCGAATGGTGTCACCTGGGAGCAGGTCAGGGTAAAAATCATAGATCGAGTCCGATACCACCAGGGCTTTTCGCTCGCCGGGGTTGTACCAGCGTCCGGCGACCATATCAGGATCGACCAGTTGAGTGTCAGCCGGAGGCGCCATGATATTGATTTTTTCGATCACACTGTCATCGGGTGCAAGTACATCGATATTTGTTGCGGCCCAACCCTCCATATCGACAACGCCTGGCATGGGCAATACCGCCTGTTCGATACGTGAAATCGGGTAAGGTCTGCTAAATCCCAGGGTAATATCCGCCTTGAAGTGCTGACCGAGTTGAACCATGAAATGGTCCATCGAGGAACGCACATTAAATACCCCGATGAAGATCGCACCGGCGATGGTCAGCGTGAAAATTGTCAATACTAAGCGACTGGTACGTCGGAAGGTATTTCGGAAAGAAAGCAAGACCGGCCGTGATAACCACTTGATCCATTCGGAGAGTCGGTTGAGCCAGTTAGCATTTGCTCCCTGCGCTCTTGGCCGGTCGTTGCTGATTGCTCTGCGGACGTTGATCTTCGATCCGCTATTTACGGGGATAAAGCCGGCGATCAAGGGAATAAGCAAGGCAATCAATACTTGCAAGATAATGGACAATGGAATTACACGGAAACTAAGAATATCTGCGTTGATAAACCTGGTAATGAATCCTGCGAAAGCATAACCAGTCATACCACTGAGCGGTAAGGCAAGGGCTAAAGCGATAGCACCATACGCCAAAATCAGGATCAGGTACATCCCTAAGATCTGAACGCTGCGAGCACCGACCAATTTCATTACACCGATTTGTCTCAAATGTTGCGTAAGTAAGCCGTTCAGTGTGTTGACAATCAATGAACTGCTCAATACCAGGATCAAAGCGCCCAACGCACCCAATACGCCTAATAATGCCAGCACGATCGAACCCAGGGGATGCTGGTCTGACTCCTGGAGAGTGGTGCGGTAGATCTGTAGGTTATTGCGTTCGATTTTATCTTCGATATCGATAGCGATGCGCTGAATATGTTCTTCATTGGTTGCATCACCGCTAACCCGAACATAGAGACGGTTGAAATAATCTGCACCTCCCAGCCACTCTAGGGTATCCAAGGTTACATAAGCGCTGGCGCCCCCCATGAAGTCGCTGCCGTTGGAAACCTGGTCAGAAACCAAACCCACCAGTGGCAAGAAATTCGTGGAGCCGTCTGGCATCTCGATTTCGATCAAATCACCGACCTCAAATCCAGTGCTGTTCAAGAAATCGTGACTGATGACTAGTTCTCGCCGGCCAGGGGTTTCCTTGCCTTCTATTGCTGATAGCAAGTTGATTTCTGCATTTGCGAAATCATGCATACTTATCAGGCGCAAACCTTGCCAGGCTCCCCCATTTTGGCTGGCGCGCACCTTGATGATTTGCCTGCCTTCCGCATCGATCACGCCTGGAACCTTTTCGATAGAGCGGATGAAATCCTCATGAAAGGGGTCGGTGGTGATGTCGATGTTAGTAGGATTCCTGGCTGCAAATGTGATGCCAATATCCTGAGATAAGATCACATAGGCATTCACGATCGTACCTACAGAGAAGACGCCTACGGCAATCGAGGCTACGACCAATAAGGTGCGCAGTTTGTTATCCCACAAGTCGGAGACCACCTTGCTCCAACGGGGTTTTACTAAATTTGATTTCTGTTTCATAAAATCTCAGCAATAAAATTGTCCATAAAAATAGTGGTCGAGAATTTATCCCGACCAAATTTTTATGGGAATTTCCTTAGCGATTGTTTATCAACGATTTTTGCTCGTTTACCCGATATTGGGCTACTTTTCCCATGGCATCTTGCATTATCGAAGACGTGCCCAATAGATTTAAAAATTCCTCTTTCGAGATCACGGCCAACTCTGCCGGACCCCTTGAACTGGCGCGCACGCTGGCGATGGATGTGCCACCCTGGATCAATTCGATCTCGCCGAAAAATTGACCTGGGCCCAATCGAGCGACTCTGGTTTCGGGGATGCTTGTGTTGACCAGTACATCTACTTCGCCATCAGCGACCATGAAGAAGTGGTCAACTGATTGTCCCTGGTGGATGACCGTGGACCCAGGAGAATATACCTGTTTTTTTGAGCGCTGCGTAGCGGACAACATTTGAGGATGGTCCAAGAATGGCAAGGAGGCTACTACGGTTTGATCTATGACTTCTCCATCTGAGAGGATGATGTTCTTGTCAGTACGACTGGTCAGCGAGGGGTCATGCGTCACGATCAAGATTGTCTTACCATCTTGAGCCAGTTCCTCGAATAGATTCAGAATGACATCGGCAGCGCGCGTGTCCAGATTCCCGGTAGGTTCATCAGCTAGAATAATGGGAGGATCGGTGGCTAGGGCACGAGCGATGGCAGCGCTTTGCTGTTGTCCGCTAGAGACGTTCCCAGGCAGTTTATGGGCATGTTCTTTAAGGCCAACCATCTCAAGCAATTCCATGGCTCGATTAGGACGCTCACCAAAAGAATAGACATTGCAGTAATCCATGGGCAGCATGACATTCTCTAGCAGCGTCAGGGTCGGAAGTAACTGAAAGAATTGGAATACTACACCCATATTTTTCCCACGCCACAACGCCCGCTGGCTCTCGGTCATCTGATAGATGTCATCGCCTCCCACTAGCACTCTTCCTGATGTGGGATGATCAATCCCGGTGATCATGTTCAACAGAGTCGATTTGCCACAGCCTGATTTCCCAACGATCGAGACGAATTGACCATATTCGAATTGTAGGTCAATGCCCTTGAGTGCAGTGAATTTTCCGGCTGCGTTTTCGTAGGTCTTGACCACATTTTCTAGCAATATGGCGGGTTGGGCGATT
This sequence comes from uncultured Anaerolineales bacterium, assembly GCA_964458115.1. Classification (GTDB taxonomy): domain Bacteria; phylum Chloroflexota; class Anaerolineae; order Anaerolineales; family UBA11858; genus NIOZ-UU35. Next base: position 14,697 of record CAYWIC010000044.1, read on the forward strand.
TTGGCATTTTCTCCCCCAAGGGAGTTTACGATTTCGCCAAAAGGGTTTTCTCCTGAATGGATGCTTATTTCAGGGGTGTCTGGGGAATTAGATTGATTCTCATTATCGCCTGCAGAACGAGTATCGATGACGCCATCGGCAATTTTCAGACGCCGGGAGAAGCGTTTTGCCAGGCTATCATCGTGAGTGACCATGATAACCGTTTTGCCTTTTGCTACCAGCTTCTCGAAGATCTGGAAGATCGTCTCTGCAGTGACAGTATCCAGATTCCCTGTGGGTTCATCGGCGATGATCAAAGGGGGATCATTCACCAAAGCCCGGGCAATGGCCACACGTTGTTTTTGTCCTCCTGAGATATGCGCGGGTATCTTGTAGGCGTGCTCGGCAATCTCGACCAGATCGAGCAACTCCATAGCGCGCTCTTTACTGATCGTGGGATGATAATCGCCAGAGAAATCTAGAGGTAGCATGACATTCTCAACCAGATTGAGTGAGGGCATCAGCTCAAAGGATTGGTAAACGATCCCTACGTTCCGACCACGCCAAACGGCTAAAGCATCTTCATCCATCGCGTGCACGGAGGTCTGCTCTATACCGAAAAGCACTTCCCCGGAAGTTAGCTCGCTGACACCAGAGATCATGTTGAGAAGCGTGGTCTTCCCAGCACCAGATTTTCCAGTTATTCCCAAAAATTCCCCTTCGCACACATCCAAATTGATGCCATCCAGGGCGATGAAGGGGCCATCTCCAGTCTCGTAGGCCTTGATCACCTCTCGCATTTTGATGATTGGAATCTGTTTTGCTTCAATCACGGTAGAAAACCTCTCCTCGGAGGTCAGAGTAGTTATGGTACATTTTCAATATCTCCTTAAACCGTTAAATGCCATTATTATGGTCGATTATAAGCAGCTAGGAGGTTTTGTTGAGATGCTGCCCACCATTATCCTTATGACATGCGTCATATTAGATTGGATTTGGATTGAAAGGTTACATTAAAAAGGTGTGAGCAAGCGCAAAGCGCTGCCCACACCTTTTTAATGCCAAAATGTTATTTGATGAATAATTTACTAGTAGATTGCGTGCTCGGGTTTCACAAGCCCGATAGCGCGTAACCCGGCAATGACGCCGCCACCAATGACCATGCCGATGATGGACCGGAGTAGGTTTTCAAATGGGATCAAAGGGATCAGCATGATAAACACTTCTTCGGTCCAGTTGAACATGTGGTAAGTGATCGCAGCCAAACATACATGGGCTATCCCAAAGACTGTCCAGGTGCCTAAGCCCAAGCCAGCCAGAACCAGCCCCCAGTTATTACTGTTGATCCATTTGGCAAAGAGCGTGCGAGTTGGCATCGCAAAGAGGATCAGAGCAGACCAATCGATAAATGAATTGGCGATAGCCGGCCCCACACTCACACCGTTAAGTAAGACCGCCCGCCCAATGAAATAAACAAAGGACAGCATGGCGTACAACCAAATCCAAAACCACCAACCCTTGCGTTTCATCCCAATCACCATCGTGCCTGCGGCGAATGATGTGATCAGCGATCCCCAAATTCGGATGAAGGGAATTCCAGCTGTGTGCGGGGCTAAGAATATGCCAATCAGGGCACCGATTCCTGCAGAAACTGCACCCGCCACGGGGCCTAGCACCCACCCCACCATTCCCAAGACTCCCTGGCTCATAGGAAAACTACCTCCAATTGAAATGATAGCGGACATAGGAAAGAAGGATAAGGCAACTACAACAGCAGCTAAAACTACCATGTACGAAAGTGGGGCACCATCAACCGTTGCTCCACCAAGAAATTCGACTTTTCGCTCTTCGCCAACTGGTTTGTATTCTGACATTACATCCTCCAAGATATGTTTGGATATTTGAGGGGGGATTGTATCATTTTTTCGAAGATTATCCCTCCTATTTCTGGGGGGTCTCTGCGAACACCCGTAATGAACTCCATATATGGGGGTATGGGCCGTACGGAGCACGGCCCATACCCCCATATATGTTAACTTCCGTCGGGATTCATAGAGAGCTATCTGAGGAACATCAGGTGTGTAGAGAAAATGCGTGTATAATTCCTATTATGTTTGGGAAATTACGTCACAAATTAATTCCAAAAACACGAAGCCTTTGGCTGATCATCTCAATTTTTATCATCCTTGCTTTGGTTTTCCCTATTGTACAGACCATTGTTTCCATACGTACCCAGGAGAGCCAAACCCTGCACACTCCTGAAGAACATTTCGAGGCTGCAAAGCAATACTTAGAAGATGAAGAATACAATTATGCCTTCTACGAATTTAATCAGGCAATTCAGGGGGATCCAGGGTATCTCGAGGCGTATTTTGAACTGGGCAAGATCTACCTAATGGCGGGTGAGCCAAGTTCTGCCAGTGCGGCATTCTCGTTTGTCATTCCACGGCTTTCTTAAAGTCCAAAATAAAGGGGAAGTAAAAGACCTTCATCGATTATGCTTATGTGTCGAAACCACAAAACATAGCGAGGAAGGTCACAATGGAGTGTAACACAGGAGCGAGATGCATATTTGACATAGGCAGCTTGTATGAGCAATTTCAACAACTTACGGATAGTCGAGATTCCAGAGGGCTTCGATATCCCTTAGAGATCGTGCTAACGTTGGCGGTGATGGCAAAACTATGCGGAGAAGATCGACCAAGCGGGATGGCTGAGTGGGCAGAACATAGAGCGGCATTATTGGTAGAAGCACTGGGTCTGGAACGAGACAGTATGCCGCATCACAGTACCTATCGCAGGATATTTGAAGATGTGGTGGATGCCCAAGAGTTGGATCAGATGGTAGGGCAATACTTGACAGGCAAGAAGAATTTTGGTAAGCAAGTGGTATTGGCGATTGATGGGAAGTTATTGAAGGGCACAGTTGCAAACAACAAGAAGGGCTTGCATTTATTAGCCGCATACTTACCTGATGAAGGCATCGTCTTGATGCAGATGCCAGTAGAAAGCCACGAAAACGAGATTCCAGTAGCTCCCAAACTGCTCAATTGCCTTGATTTACGAGAAAAAGTAGTGATAGGTGATGCTATGCATACCCAAAGAGCCGTTTCCCTACAAATCGTTGTCTCCGGTGGTGACTACATTTGGTTTGCAAAGGGTAATCAGTCAAACATGGAAGAGGACATTCGCTTATGGTTTGGTCCTGATGCAGAACCAATTCCTGGGATGAGCTACCCTCCAAAAGATTTCGAGAGCGCAACAACCGTTGATAAAGGTCATGGGCGTATTGAAAAACGGACCATCACAGTCAGTAGCCAATTGAAAGATTTCTTCGATTGGCCATATCTTGAACAAGTTTTCAAACTAGAACGCCGCTTTACCAGCACCAAAACGGGCGAAGTCCAAGAGCATATCGTCTACGGCTTTACCAGTTTGTCTCGTGAAGTTGTATCCCCAGCCAAGTTGCAGAGTATGATACGTTCCTACTGGCGCATCGAAAACTGCTTGCATTATCGTAGAGATGTTTCCCTGCTTGAAGACTGTACTCGTATGACAAAGGCACATGCTGGACAAATTCTGGCTTCAATCAACAATCTTGTTCTTGGTATCTTTGCTAGACAACACCAATTTCGCTTTATCCCATCTGCACGGAGGTATTTCGATGCCCACCCACTTGATGCGCTTGCTCTAATCACCCGACTTTAAGAAAGCCGTGTTTGTCATTCAGAGGGACCTTGATCACGCGGAAGCTCTGTATAATCGAGCCCTATCCTATTTGACAATTGTGGATTTGATCACTCAAGCTCAAGAGGGGAGTGAAAAGCCGCTAGAATATGACACGATCGTTGAGCCCCCACCTTTGCTGAATCTGACTGATATCCTGGCTACAGACCTCCAAGAGCAGGTCTTCACTCTTGATGAGGAAGCAGCTGATGATGAGTTGCCAGAATTGACAGGCGAGCAGGTGGGTATTAATCAACGGGTGGAAAACCCGTTAGCGCAGTCGATCAATGATTTGAACCGAGCTGTCGAAGCCCAGCCAGATTTTGCGGAGGCCATTTATACCCGCGCCTATCTGCTATTCAATAGTGGCAATTTCCATCTAGCGATTGTAGATCTCAGCCGCCTGATTGAACTCGACCACGAGATCGAGATCGCCTATAGCTTGCGTGCCCAAGCCTCTTACGCGTTGAGAAAATACCCCGACGCTGCAGCGGATTTCAGTTCATTGTTAGAGCTTGGAGAGGAAAGTCTGGAAATTTTCTTTTACCGGGGAAGTAGCTATTTCCACCTTGAGGAATATGAGAAAGCTATCGAGGATTGGACCCAAGCTATTGACTTGGATCCAGAAAACTCAGATATATTGCTCAACCGAGCCTTCGCCTATCAGATTCTTGAGGATTACAGGAACGCCATAATCGATTATCACGCTGTAATAGAGATCGTACCAGAATCGCCGGGGATTTACAAAAACCTGGGGGATATCTATATGCAGTTGGAACTGTACAAGAGCGCGGTGGATTACTATTCCCAAGCAATTGAATACGAGCCCGAAAACGAAGTTGCATACTTTAACCGAGGTATAGCACATCTGGAATTAGAAGATTACGAGTCAGCAATTGCCGATTTTGAAAAAGTTGTCTCCTTAGCGCCTGAGACCAAGGGGATCTATAATCGGTTGGGCGATGCGAGGTTCATGGTTGAGCAATTTCAGCAGGCCGTATCGGAATACTTGCTGGCTATTGAACAAAACCCCGAGGATATTATTGCTCTTTACAACCTGGGTAGGACCTATGCTAATCTTGAAGAGTTCGCAGATGCCAAACTATATTTCGATCAGGCTATCGATATCGAGTCAGAGTTTCCAGAGGCCTTAATGGCCAGTGCTGAGATGGCATTTCGCCTGGGTGAATTTCAAACCGCTGTAGATCGCTATTCCGATTACCTTGAATTAGAACCTGGGAATGACCAGATCTTTTACAATCGCGGGTTAGCTTTCTATAGCTTGGGTGAGTTTGGTAGAGCGATTGTTGACCAAACCCGCGCGATTGAGTTTAACTCAGAACTTTTGGATGCGTATTACCAGCGAGGGCTGTCCTATTTTCAGGAGGAGCAATACCTTTCCGCAATCGAAGATTGGGCTCACGTGATTGAAGAATACCCTGAATATGTGCAAGCTTACTACAGCACCGGATTAGCATATTTCTTTCTAGAAGAAGCCGAGTCGGCTATAGAGTTCTTCACAAAAGTCATCGAACTCGACCCCGAGTATGGCTACGCTTACTATTTCCGGGCGAACGTTCTTATGAGCATACAAGAATTTGATCGCACACTGGACGATTACACAATGGCGATCAATCTAGAAACAGAGTTAGGCCATTCATATTACAACCGCGGCGTAGCCCATCTCCAGCGGGGTTATCAAACCAAAGCGATTGAAGATTTCAAGATGGTTTTGGAAGTCAGTGAAGATCCAGAGCTTATTGCACAAACTAAAGAGGTATTAAAAGGCTTTGGTATTAACCCCTAGCCAGATTCCTCGTTACCTTCTACTGGAATGATACACACCCAAATGATATAATCGCGCCGTTAGTAGATTTTAGAAGTTTAGGATATTCAGCAATAGATTTTACACCCGTAGCCCTTTGGGAATCGAAGCATAGCTTACCAGAATTAGGGGTGATAACCCCGACAATTCTTGGAGAACTTACCCATTGAAGCGGGATAGGTATATTATTCGTATTAATATTGCGGGGCATTCAAGCAAATATGTTTTGTAATTTGGAGGAACCCCCATGGTTATTGAGAGAGAAGGATTGATTCAGTTCGGTGGCAAAGATGCTACCGTTGTTGGACCCGATGTTGAAGTAGGGGATCAAGCTTTGGATTTTTCTGTTCACGCCCAGGATTGGTCTACATTTCAGGGGCTTGGGAATACGCAAGGAAAGGTGCGCATCATTGCGGCTGTGCCATCACTGGAAACATCGGTTTGTGATCGCGAAACGCGCCGTTTTAATGAAGCAGCGGCTGGACTTTCTGAGGATGTGGTGATCCTGGTCATCAGCGCTGATCTACCCTTTACGCAGAAACGATGGTGCGGCGCAGCTGGAATCGACCAGGTCAGCGTGCTTTCAGACCACAAAGATGTCGATTTTGGCAGCAAATACGGCTGCCTGCTCAAAGATCAGCGTATTTTGCGACGAGCGGTATTTGTTATCGATAAGCGTGATCAAGTTGTCTATGTTGAATACATGCCTGCTATTGGAGAGGAGCCGGCATACAAGCAAGTATTGGAAGCTGCTGAGGAAGCCCTCTCGAATTGATCAGGTTGGAGTGAAAGAATGAAAGAGATTGATCTAAAATCCGTAAAGCCCCCGGTTTGGTATTCATCTACAAATCCTGAGGGTGGGTTGAACCATTTTCATTTAAGGATGAGCCAACGCACTCGTGTTTGGAGCCCCCCGACGGATGTTTATGCAACCGATGAGACGGTTGTTGTTCGGGTTGAAGTAGCTGGAATGCAGAACGCGGAGTTTGCTATCTCATTGGATGGTTCCCTATTGACCGTTCAGGGTTATCGACCGGACCAGCCCCAACGTAGAGCGTACCATCAGATGGAAATCCGATTTGGGGAGTTCATCTCACGAGTCGAATTGCACTGGCCAGTTGATCAAAATGGTATTGATGCAAAATATGAAGATGGCTTTCTACACATTGTCCTACCGAAAGCAAAGCCTCATCAAGTTGAGATAGGGGAGTAGACGATTATGCCTGCATCTCGCTGGAACTCAGACCTCATGGAATTGTTGTCATGGTTCGATGAAGGGGATATAAATATCGATGAATTCCTGCTTCACCCAATAGTCACTCGGGTTGGCGGAGAAGAAGATAGCTCCGAAGCAGATATCGAGATCCTCCAAGAAGGGGATCCGATTCCCGATGTCTTACCGATCTTGCCTCTGCGAGGTTTGGTGGTTTACCCAGAAACAGCAGTACCACTGACCATCGGTCAGCCGCGTTCTATTCGCTTGGTTGATGACGTTGTGTCCGAAGATAGCCGCTTGATCGGTCTGGTCGCATCTCGCAAACCGGAGCTCGAAGCCCCAGGGCCCGATGATCTTTATACGGTTGGCAGTGTAGCTACTGTGCATCGAATGCTGCGCGCTCCAGATGGAACCATCCGCTTACTGGTGCAGGGGATGGCACGCTTCAGGGTTGTTGAATATATTCAAACAGAGCCTTATCTCAAGGCCCAGATCGAGTTAATCCCTGAGGTCGAAGAAGAGGATCTCGAAGTCGAGGCCATGGCGCGCAATGCGCGAGATCAATTCCAGCGGATTGCCGATATGATCCCATCCTTGCCGCGGGAACTGGTCGAATCGGTGTTGCTATTGGATGACCCCCTGCAGACAGTCTACACAATTGCGAATTTTCAGCGCATCGAACTCGAAGAAGCCCAAGCCCTCTTAGAGTTAGACACCGTTGCTGAGAAGTTGCAAAAGCTTATTGGTATCCTAGCTCACGAGGCTGAGGTTTTAGAAATTGGCCAAAAGATCCAGAACGAAGCGCGCTCGGAAATTGAGAAAGTACAGCGGGAGTATTTCTTACGCGAACAACTCAAGGCCATTCAGCGCGAATTGGGTGAGGGAGATGAGCAAGCTGCCGAGGTCGATGAATTCCGCGAGAAAATTGACCAGGCCAAGATGCCCGAGGAGGCTGATAAACAAGCTCGCCGTGAACTAGACCGTATGTCGCGCCTGCCCACAGCCGCTGCAGAATATGGCGTCATCCGAACGTATTTGGACTGGCTGGTCAGCCTGCCCTGGTCAGTATCGACAGAGGATAATTTGGATATCACTCATGCCCGTGAGGTGCTCGATGAAGATCACTATGGGCTTGAGGACATCAAAGAGCGCATTTTGGAGTTCCTGGCTGTCCGCAAGCTGCGCCAGGAGCGATTCGAAGAGTTCGCTGAAGAGGGTGATGAGTACGATGACGAGATTCGTCGCTTGCGCGAGGGTGTGATCCTATGTTTTGCCGGACCTCCCGGGGTTGGTAAAACATCCTTGGGGCGGTCCATTGCCCGCTCGCTAGAACGCGAATTCATCCGCATTTCACTGGGCGGTGTGCGGGATGAAGCGGAGATCCGTGGACATCGACGCACCTACATCGGTGCGCTGCCGGGACGCATTTTGCAGGCTTTACGCCGGGTCGAATCTCATAACCCAGTTTTCATGTTGGATGAGATCGATAAGCTATCTCAGGGCTTTCAGGGCGATCCCGCCTCAGCCCTTTTGGAAGTCTTGGACCCAGAGCAGAATGCTGAATTCCGCGACCACTACCTAGAAGTAGCCTTCGATCTCTCCGAGGTAATGTTCATTACCACGGCAAACCGCCTCGATACCATCCCGCGGCCTTTGCTCGACCGGATGGAGGTCATCCAACTCTCTGGTTATACCGAAGGCGAAAAGAAAGAAATTGCCAAGGGATATCTGATCCCACGCCAACTGCGCGAGAACAGCCTGCGTGAAAACGAGGTCACCTTCAAGGATGAGGGCCTAGAAGAGATCATTCGATTCTACACGCGTGAAGCTGGAGTACGCAACCTCGAACGCCAGATCGGTGCTGTTTGCCGAAAAGTCGCCACGCGCATTGCCTCTGGGGAAGATGACGGTGCCATCGAAATAACACCTGAACAGATCCATGAATTTCTAGGACGGCCAAAATTCCGTGATCTCGAAGAGATCGCTCAACGGACATCTTTGCCGGGAGTGGCTACCGGGCTGGCTTGGACCCCTACTGGTGGTGATGTCTTGTTCATCGAGGCTACTCAGATGCCTGGAGCTAAGGGCTTCCAGCTCACCGGTTCGCTGGGCAATGTGATGAAGGAATCTGCCAAGGCTGCACTTTCTTATGTGCGCTCGCAGGCCCCCAATTTGGGCCTTGACGAAGGCTTCTTTTCTGAAGCGGATTTCCATTTACATATTCCCGCAGGCGCTCAACCCAAGGATGGGCCTTCTGCAGGTGTGACCATGGCAACAGCCATCGTCTCGCTGGTTTCAGGCCGTCCTGTGCGCTCTGATGTCGGCATGACCGGAGAGATCACCCTGAGAGGCAAAGTGATGCCGGTGGGTGGCATCAAGGAGAAAGTGTTGGCCGCACATCGTGCTGGCCTCAAAACAGTGTTGCTGCCTCAGCGCAACGAAGATGACCTGGAAGATCTGCCTGACGAGGTCCGAGAGGCGATTGAATTTGTCTTATTGGATTGCGCGGACGATGCAATAGAGGCTGCATTAGAGCCTGCTCCCAAACCGAAGAAGAAGCGCAAGAGTAAGGCTGCCTCAACGAAAGCAAAGAAGGATGTCGACGAATAGTTGAATGGAGATTTAATGAGTAAAGTAATGCTCATTGATGACGATTTTGCAGTAGTCGATCTTTTGAAAACATTATTAGATATGGAAGGCTACAACGTCATCCCCTTTTTTTTGGAGGGCGACATCATTGAATCCATCCAACAGAATGAGCCTGATGTGGTTTTGATGGATGTGTATTTACAGACATCCCCTGACAATGAATTGGAGGGTTTGAATATATTGAGTCAAATCCGAGAAGATCCAAAGCTTACAGGCATAAAGGTGATTTTATCCTCAGGCATTGACTTTCATTTGGAGAGTGAGAAAGCAGGAGCGGATGGATTCTTGCTTAAACCCTATATGCCTGAAGAATTGCTTGGACTAATTAAACAAGTATTATCGTAATGGAGTGACCATCAGAAAAAATCATACATGCATAATTTGATAATCCATGATGGAAAGATCGGAAACCTTAGGATTATCATATTCTGATAGTTATCATATTGAGAGTGATATAGTGACAAAAAGAAGAAAACGTACCACGATGAAGTGGTACACCATGGATTTACATTTACATACCCCAGCCTCGAGCGACTATCAGCAACCTAATGTTAGTTTCTTGGACATTTTGCAAACGGCGGAAGCGCGCGGTTTGAATATTGTTGCCATTACTGACCACAATACCGTCGCGGGATACCGCAAAATGCATGAAGAGATCCAGCAGTTAGAGATGCTCAAACAATTGAAGCGCCTGCTGCCCGAGGAGCAATCCCGACTGGATGAATATCACCGACTGCTAAAGCGGGTGATGGTTTTACCAGGATTCGAGTTTACCGCCACATTCGGGTTTCACATTTTGGCAATTTTTTCGCCTGACAAACCGCTGCGTGAGATTGAACATATTCTTTTAGATTTGAACATACCTGCAGATCAATTGGATGAGGGTTCAGTGACGGTTGGGGCAAGCGCAGACGTTTTGGCGGCTTATCAAAAGATCAACGCCGCGGACGGATTAGCCATAGCTGCCCATGCAAATTCGAATAATGGCGTTGCTATGCGCGGTTTTCGCTTTGGCGGTCAGACCAAGATCGCCTATACCCAGGATCCAAACCTGCATGCCCTGGAGGTGACCGACCTCGATCGCAAAGGACGGCATAGCACGTCCGGATTTTTTAGCGGCACCAAACCCGAATATCCCCGGAGAATGCATTGCATTCAGGGGTCGGATGCCCATCGTCTGGAGATGGACTCTTCTCGACGGAAAAACCTCGGCATTGGAGATCGGGCAACCGATGTGCGCCTTCCTGAGCTCTCTTTTGACGCCCTAAAAAAACTTTTTATAGGCAATGACTTTGCTCGCACCCGCCCTCATCGTCAGAAGGCCGAACCTGCCTTCGACTTCGTTCAAGCAGCGCGTGACGAAGGGGCTAATATTGTCCAGGATTTCCACGAAAGTATGACCATTCGCGGTGGCAAGCTTTATGCAGTCATCGCAGATGTGTGCGCATTTGCTAATACCAACGGCGGCACGATCTATATTGGTATGCATCGCGATCCCAAGCGCAGTGTAGTGGGCGTGAATTCGAAAAATCAAGAGATTGCCAAATTAGAAAAAGAGATCAGCGACCGCATCAGTCCTGAGCTAACTTGCAGCCTGGATGCACATAAATTCCGCAGCAAGGATATCATCCGCGTGCTCATCCCACGCGGAGATGATCCTCCCTATGCCGTGGATGAAAGCAAAATCTACCTGCGCACCGAGGCGGAAACTGGCATGGCCGTGCGAGATGAGATCGTAGAACTTGTTTTTCGAGGACAGCCTGATCGCAAGCAGGTGGCCCAAACTGCAGTTGCTGAGGATGCCATCCCTGTGCCCCAAGCAAGCGAGAAATCCGAACCTGAAGTTGACTCGGCTGCGGCTCCGCGCACAGGGGTTGAGATCGTAACCGTCGAAGAGCGTCAGGGAGTGCGATATTACACTGTGCGTGATTTGCGCAATAACAACGTTGTCAAGAATGTTACCCAAAAGTCAGCCCGCAAACTGTGGCATTATGCCGTCACCCAGTATGATAAGGTATCCAAAGATCCAAAGTCTGGGGTTGAATGGCAGGGTGATTTGGGGTTGCTGACTGAACAGAAGATCGGTAACTTCAGCCGCTACGATTTGATTCAACGAGATGCTGTGGGAAATTACCGCTTCTACTTTGGTGTTACCGATGACGGCATTGGCGAAAACTGGCAGCGGGTTGTGCACATCAGTGAGGATTGAGCGTGGAAATACGCTTCGCGATCCTTACAGTTTCGGACCGATCAGCGCGTGGAGAACGACCAGATGCATCTGGACCTGCACTGAAAAAGAAGGTTGAATCCCAAGGATGGCATGTCTTGAAAGAGGAGATCGTCCCTGATGATGTTCTGGTATTGCAGGATACGCTGTCACAATGGGCTGACGGACGCACGTTTGACGTGATCCTGACCACCGGGGGGACGGGATTCGCACCCAGGGATGTTACTCCCGAAGCTACTCAGGCTGTGATCCAGAAGTCCGCTCCAGGCCTGGCCGAGGCGATGCGTCTGGCTAGTTTGCAGATCACACCGCACGCCATGCTTTCCCGGGGAATTGCTGGCATCCGAGACCGCACTTTGATCATCAATTTGCCCGGTAGCCCTAAAGCCGCGCTGGAGAACTTGGATGTGGTCATGCCCGTGCTACCGCATGCGGTGGAGTTGCTGCGAGAAGATGCAGGGGCCGAGGCAGGGCATCAAATTTGAGCGATTACAGGAATACAAATTGAGTGATAATCATTGTCAGCCCCTGTTATATGGCAGGGGCTGACTTTCTGGAGGAGTGTAGAGAAAGAAGATTGAACATTGACCCAGAGCTAAAGTTCAGCGTTTGTTAATAGATTAGGTTCCTTGAGGTTCCAAATTCACCTGAGGAATGTGCTCCAGGGCTTCATCAATCGCTTCTTGGGGGTATTCGTAGTTTTGTAGCTCACCGCCCAAATACGCCTGATAGGCCGATAAATCGAAATGACCATGCCCGGACAGATTGAAGAGAATGACCCTCTTCTCACCCTTTTCTTTTGCATCCAGGGCTTCATCGATAGCAACGCGCACAGCGTGGCTTGTTTCGGGTGCTGGAACAATTCCTTCTGTTTTTGCGAAAAGCACCGCAGCATCGAAGGTGGCTAATTGATTGGTTGCTACGGCCTCGATGTATCCGGCGTCGTAGAGGGCGCAAATGCTTGGTGCCATACCGTGATACCGCAAACCACCAGCATGGATAGGAGGTGGTACGAACCGATGACCAAGAGTAAACATTTTTACGATCGGTGCCATCTTAGCAGTATCGCCATAATCGAAGGCATAGGGACCTTTGGTCAGCGTGGGGGTGGCAGTGGGCTCTACTGCGAGAAAACGAGTGTCTTTTCCATTGACCAGATTTTCGCGCAGGAAGGGGTATGCGATCCCAGCAAAGTTTGAGCCGCCACCTACACAGCCAATGACTACATCAGGGTATTCATCCGCCATATCCATCTGCTTGATCGCTTCCTCTCCGATAATGCTCTGGTGAGTGAGCACATGATTGAGCACCGAACCCAGGCTGTATTTTTTGCTGCCACCAGATGTTGCTGCCACCTCTACAGCTTCGGAGATGGCGATTCCCAAGGATCCAGTGCTATCGGGGTTATCAGCGAGCACAGATTTGCCAAATTGCGTACGATCAGTGGGGCTAGCAAACACCTCGGCTCCATATGTTTCCATCAGGACGCGCCGGTATGGCTTCTGTTGGTAGGACACTTTGACCATATACACTTCGATGGGTAAATCGAAGAAGTTGCCCGCTAGGGACAATGCGGAACCCCACTGGCCAGCGCCAGTTTCGGTTGTTAAAGCGCCGGTGTCCTCTACTTTGTTGTAATAAGCCTGGGCAATCGCAGTGTTAGGCTTGTGACTGCCAGAGGGAGACACCCCTTCATGTTTGAAATAAATGTGTGCTGGGGTCCCGAGGGCTTTTTCTAATCTGCGAGCTCGGATCAGCGGAGTAGGCCTCCATAGTTTATAGATCTCGCGAATTTCTTCAGGAATGTCGATATACTTGTCTGTGCTAACTTCCTGCATGATCAGTTCCATGGGAAAGAGGACCGAGAGGAAATCAGGCGTGACGGGCTCTTGAGTCTGGGGATGCAGCACTGGTGTGGGTGGCATGGGGGAATCAGCATTGATGTTGTACCAGGTTTTCGGTAAGTCACTCTCATTGAGTAAGAATTTAGTTTGAGACATAATTTTTCTCCTTATAATTGTGGCAGCTCGGTGGAGTGAAATTGCGATAATTGAACTCCACCGAGCCAATTTTTTAGACGAATGCCAGGCCTCGCACGGGTTCACTCCCTTGCAGGGCTTTCGCATAGGCATAACTAGGCAATCCCATCGCCTCACGCACTAGCAAGATTGTCTCTTGGGCTTCGGCACGCATTCGTTGGGTTCCTTGGGCGAGGATATTGTTTACCAGATCAGGATCACGCTCAAACTGAGTCCGTCGCTCCCGTATGGGATCTAGCAATGTGTTCAGGACGCGCACTAATTTTTGCTTGACTTCTACATCCCCTACTTTGCCGGTTCGATAGCGATCTTTCAGGTCAGCAACTTCTGCGAGATCTGGATTGAAGGTATCGTGGTAGACGAACACCGGATTGTCTTCTACTTGACCGGGAGTGTCAGCGCTGAGCCGGTTGGGATCGGTGAACATACCCATCACCTTGCGTTCGACGGTGGCAGCATCATCGCTGAGGAATATGGCATTTTTCAGGCTTTTGCTCATCTTGGCGAGGCCATCTGTGCCAACCAGTGTGCCTTCGATCTGGTATTCGGGAATTGGAAAAATCTCAGCATACATGCGGTTGAATCGTCGGCCTAGTTCGCGTGCCAATTCGAGATTAGCCCGATTATCAGCGCCAACGGGAACGAGATCGGCACGTGGCAACAAGATATCTGCGGCCATGAGGACTGGGTATCCCAATAATCCAAATGGCTGTGTTTTTAGCTCTGCAGCCTTGGTCATTTCCTTCAAGGAGGGGATTCGTTCCAGGCGCGGTACGCTAACAAGCATTTCCAAAAGTGTGTTCAATTCAAAGGTCTCTGGGATGATGCTTTGCACGAAGATGGTGCTCATGTTGGGATCAATGCCTATTGAGAGATAATCCAATACCAGGTTTTGAATATTCTCCTTCAGTTGGGAGATATGTCGTTTCTGGGGGCGCGTGGTGAGGGTGTGTAGATCGGCGATGATGAAAAAGCAATCAAACTCTTTTTGCGCCTTTACACGGTTGGCTAGACTGCCAACGTAGTGCCCTAAATGAAGCGCCCCTGTCGGGCGATCCCCAATAAGTAAGCGTTTTTTCATAAATTTCTCCTTTTCCCTCACCCATCCCCAGCCAACTCTTCCCATTTCCTGATCTGAGATGGAAAGGGAGAAACTGCAAAGGGGTAGGGAGTTGGGATACAAAAAAGCCCTCGTCCACAAAGGGACGAGGGCCATAAGACTCCCGTGGTGCCAATTTAGGCTGGAAGGTTAAACAAAAATCCCGTCGGTGATGCGACGGGAAAAACGTGCTTGTGTAGCCCAAAGGCCAGCCTCACTCGATGAGGTACGGCGGATATCCGCGATACCTTTTACCTTGATAACGGTGGCAACTCCGGCACAGGTTACTTTCCAAAGTGGGGCTTTGGAGTTCGCCCTGCAACTCTGAGGCCCATTCGGCGCCGGCGTGCGGACAAGGATCACACCTTTTCCTTGCTCTCTGGACCGTCGGTTCGACGCGTACTATTCCTCTTCACAGCTTTTCAGTTTTTAGATGTTGGCGCAGTTTATACCGTAGGAGATCAGGTTTGTCAAGTAACTCGTACTCAAGTCCAAACCTTAGATTTTTTGTTGGAAATACGATTGCATATGAAAATTCCTGACAAATTTGTAGGTACGTATAGGCATATTTTTCATAGAAATTACCATAATTATGCTAAAATTGGTAGCGCCGGGGTACTACCATTTTATGCGAGGGAACTCTCGCAAGAGGAGAATTATATGGCTGAAAAAGAAACCATGCTTAAACTGATGCGCTTCTGGCTGTTCGGCACATTCATCATCCTTTTCACTGCAGTGACTGTTTATGTGGGCGGGGCGCTGGGGACCGGCCTGGCGATATTTAGCGAATTGTATTTCTGGCTGGCAATTGTTATTACTGCCGCTTTATGTGTGTTGTGGTACTTCATTTACAAGTGGTATCTAGACAAGAAAGTATAGCGAGTCATACTTTATCCCCCGGCCCTATCCTGACGAAGCAAAGAGCTCATGCTTCGTCAGGTTTTATTTTAAGCCAAAGGGCGTAGTCCACTTGTTTTCTATTCCTCCAACTATTGAATTTCTTCTAAAACCTTGCGGGCGATGACCATCCGTTGGACTTCGCTGGTGCCCTCCCCGATGGTCATGGCGCGGGCATCCCGGTATAAGCGTTCTACCGGGTACTCGCGCGAGTAACCATATGCACCATGGATCTGAATGGCATTATAGGTGACTCGCTCAGCCATTTGCGTGGCAAAAAGTTTGCCCATCGCGCCTTCTTTGGTAAAAGGTTTGCCCTGTTCTTTTAGCCAGGCAGCATAATAGACCATCATGCGCGCAGCATGGATCTCTGTGCCTGCTTCGGCGAGCATCCATTGCAGGGCCTGGTGTTGCGAGATCGGGGCTCCGAATGATTGGCGTTCTTTGGCATAGCGTACGGCTTCCTCGAGGGCGGCTTGTGCAATGCCTACTGAGATCGCTCCAATGCTGATGCGGCCACCGTCAAGTGTTTTAAGCGTCTGCTGTAATCCACGTCCCTGCTCGCCAAGCAGATTCCCGCGCGGGACTCGGACATTATCGTAGGTGATCCCGTGGGCGTGGCTGCTACCCAAGCCCATCTTCTTTTCGTGCGGCGCGACATACAAGCCAGGAGCATCAGCCGGGACGATGATCATGCTCATCGAATGGGAACCACCCTCGGAGTCAGTTCGAACCAGTGTGGTGATCCAATCTGCATCACCGGCGTTGGTGATCCAGGTTTTAGAGCCATTGATTACCCATTCATCCCCATCAAGGGTAGCCTGGGTTTTGATACCCTGGAGGTCAGAGCCGGCCCCAGGCTCGGTGAGCGCCAAGGAGATCAGCTTGCCCTCTCCACTGACTGCGCTTGGGAGATATTTCCTTTTTTGCTCTTCGGTGCCGAACATGGCAATGGGTGCGCAGCCCAATCCAGTGTGCGCAGCGATATTCAAAGCCGTGCCGCCGTCGCCCCACCCCAGTTCCTCGATAGCGATTGCCGCACTGATGGCGTCCACCCCAGAGCCGCCATATTCTTCAGGAGTAGTTATACCCAGCAAGCCCAAAGGCCCCATCTTCCTGACCGCGGGCCAGTTTAGCTCTTCCTTTTCGGCGTATTCCGCGGCCTGTGGTTTAACTTCCTGAGCGATGAAGTCGTGGACTGCTTTTTTCCACATGCGCTGTTCTTCGTTGAGCTGAAAATCCATGGTGCCTCCTAGGGGAAATATTTAGACCCTAAGGGTTTTCAAAACCCTTAGGGTCTTTGGTATTACGGGTTCATCTCATATAGGTCTTTGAGTGCAAAGACATGTTCATCCCAAACGTGTGAATAGCGCTCCTCGTCCACATCAGATTTGCGGATCATGCGCTGGCAGTACTCCAACTGTGCGGGCGTACTGCTGGGCTTACTGTAGAGCTGCAGTGAGAACTTAGAGAAATCACGCACCATGAAGTCGAAGATTTGGTCGATCAGCGTTTCATCGATATCATAGATGGGAGCGTTCTCGAGGATCAGTTGCCCATAAACCACCAGAGCAAACAATTCTCCCAAGGCCAACAAGAAATCGATATCCTTACGCTGGGCTTCATCAGGGGTTGCCATGGCCAGGAATTCTTTAAAAATGGCAACTTGTTCTTTGAAAATCCGAATATTAGGGAGATCATAGGCATTGTAGGCGATCTGGTAATCATGGAAAGTGATCTTGCTCAGACCTCGGGCTGGTCCCTGGTCGAAGAGGAAATCATCGTTCCTAGGTTGGTCCTGCCTGGGGAGATGGTCGTATTCGGTGGGATTGAAGAAATAATTAGGCATGAACTTGACAATCAAGGCGATGTTGACATGCACAGTGCCCTCGAGTTTGGGCAGCGCTCGGATGTCACGCGCAGCCATTTCAAAGTACGTATCGCGTTCGAAGCCTTTCGCCGCGATCACATCCCAGAGCAAGTTGATGACATCTTCTCCTTGTGTGGTGACCTTCATCTTGACCATGGGATTGTAGAGCAGGTAGCGGCGGTCTTCTGGTGATGCTGCGCGCATGTAGTCCGCAGCGCGCAAGGTAAAGAGCTTCATGGCCACCAGGCGAGCATAGGCGTCCGTGAACATCTGCCTGACATGCGGGAAGTCAGTCACATACATGTTGTATAGACGCCGGTTGGCAGCGTGGTTGATGGCTTCATAGAGCGCATGGGTGCAGATGCCGATGGAAGCCCAACCCAAATTGTATTTTCCTACGTTGACAGTATTGAGCGCTGAATCCCAAGCAGCCTGTCCTAGAGATAGAACTTCATCCTCGGCGATAGGGTAATCTTTGAGCACATACTGTCCGACATAATTCTGGCTGGCAGTGACGTTCTTGATCAGGTCGTATTTGTCTCGGCGGTAATCTGCCACGAAGAAAACGTATTCGTCTGTACCAGTTATTTTTCCGAATGTGGAGACCATGGGTGCAGAGTTGGCATTGCCAATGTAGTATTTTTCCCCATTGGCCAGATAGTTGCCATCCGGCTGGGGGGTAAGACTCATCTCAGTTGAATAAATATCCGCACCGTGTGCACGTTCAGAAAGGCCAAACGCAAAAACAGCCCCCTCCCGAAGGAGATGCGCTGCGTTTTCTTTTAAGGTTTCGTTCCGGCTCATCCAAATAGGACCTAGTCCCAGGATGCTGACCTGCCACGTGTACCAATAGGCCAATCCGTAAAAAGCTAGAATTTCATTGAATTCACAATTCCGCCACGTATCCCAGCGATAGTTTTTATCAGAGCCGTAGTTTGCAGGAGTCAATAGGGTGGCGAAGATCTTTTCTGCTTTGATGAATTCGAGGAAATCACCATACCAGATTCGGGCGTGATCGTCTTCTTTGATCTTCTTTTTTCCCCGTCTTTCAAACCATGCAATGGTTTTGCGCATTATCTGCGCGGAGTGCTCATCAGAGTAGTACCGTTGGTGTTCTTTGGGATTGAGAAGGAACATCGCGCGCTCCTTTGCATTGGGGAATTATAAAAATCGCTTAAAAAAATTATATCACCAGGTTGTTGGCTACGAACACCTGCCCTCCTTGGTTCCCCAAGAATTACCACGGCGATTCCCCAGATGTAGGGGTGAGTGGGGGGGGGGGCCCCCCCCGCCCCCCCCCCCAGGGGTGTTGTAACGGCGGGTGCCCCG